>VGTI01000062.1 GCA_016874735.1 Deltaproteobacteria bacterium | reverse complement strand
AAACACCTTCACATCACGAAGTGACTTCATGCGCCATGCCCTGCCGTCATATCCTGCCCCTAGTAGCACCAGCTGATCAAAGGGCAGAGCGTCACCTATGATCCGATCGAGGACGACCGTGCGAAACGCAAGGTTTCGACATTCGCCCCACTATCGCAGTGACGCGTGCTCACATCAATATGCCAGAATTTAGCGATGCTATAGCTGCCGGTCGCCTTAAGCCCGATGGCCATATCCTGAGGGAAAATGGTGAAGTATTAGTAACCAAAGCGGCAATAGATCCCGTTTGGTATTTGCCTGGCATTGCTGAGCGCTTTCAGGTCGATGAGGCGGAACTACGCCGCTCACTTTTTGAGCATACGGGCGGTATGTTTCCTGAACTAGTCACGCGACCAGATATGCCCATATTCCTTCCACCCATAGGTGGGATGACGGCCTATTTCTTTGGCGATGTGACCACTATGCCAGACCCCAAAAAGGTCTTAGCCTGCCGTGTACACGACGAATGCAACGGGTCAGATGTGTTCGGCTCGGATATCTGTACGTGTCGCCCTTACCTCGCCCATGGGATCGAAGTTTGCATTGCCGCCGCTCAGGAGGGTGGAGCGGGTTTAATCGTGTATAATCGAAAAGAAGGGCGAGCACTTGGTGAGGTCACAAAATTTCTGGTCTACAATGCCCGCAAGCGTCAAGAGGGCGGAGACACCGCGGCTAAGTACTTTCAACGAACTGAGTGCGTCGCTGGGGTCACCGACATGCGGTTTCAGGAGCTAATGCCAGATATTTTACATTGGTTGGGAATTTCAAAAATTGATAAGTTTGTGTCAATGAGCAATATGAAGTACGAGGCGATCGTTAGGGCAGGTGTGACCATCAAAGAGCGGGTCGAGATTCCAAAAGAGCTAATTCCTGCCGATGCAAAGGTGGAGATGGATGCCAAGGTGGCAGCCGGATACTATACCCCAGGCCAGGTGCCTGAGGCCGACTCCCTGAAAGTGAAAAAGGGCCGCGGTCTCGACGAGTGAGTCATGTCGCATACAACAGAATTAAAAAACGAGAGCAAAGAAAGCGTAACTTATCTCAGGTCCCCCAAAGGCATCCGCGAACAGTGTGCAAGAATCACTGAGCGCGTTGCGAGTGGGGAATCTCCACACTTCAAGCTTGAGCAGGCCAAGTTAGATAAGGCCGCCGAGCTTGTGATCCAGGAGTTTAGATCAAACTATCCAGATCTAGATGTCCCCTATCACAGTCGATGGCGGCACTTCGGTGACGAGCGACTGAAGATGTTAAACGAAAAGTTAAGCGCCATGGATCCGGATAGTGCGGCAAAAAGCCGGATTGAACTTGCGATTGTCAGTGTGCTCCTCGATGCTGGTGCTGGTCCAACATGGCGCTACAAAGACCCTTTGACCGGTAAATCTGTAGGCCGGTCAGAGGGCTTAGCACTGGCTAGCTTTGATATGTTCATAGACGGTGGATTTGCGAGTGATCCGGAGAATCCACTGATGGTGGACAATCCGGCGCTACGTAGTATTACAAAACGGGACTTGGAAAAATACTTTCAAGTCACTCCGCAGAATCGTCTACTTGGACTTGATGGGCGTTTACACTTGTTACATAAGCTCGAGCATTCGGTGTCTGTAAACAAAAAATACTTTGGAGACATCGAGCCACGCCTAGGCAACGCCTACGATTACCTTGTCGGCCATGCCGGTAACAATAAGCTACCTGCACGCAAAGTTTTATCCGTTGTACTTGAAGGACTCGGCAACATCTGGCCGGGACGTGCCTCGCTTGGTGGAGTGATGCTTGGTGATGTTTGGCATCATGCGGCCTTGCCGAACACGGATCACGGACACGGGTTGGTACCCTTCCACAAACTCTCTCAGTGGCTCACCTATTCATTGGTCGAGCCTCTTGAAGACGCAGGCCTTGAAATCGGTGGACTAGACGAGCTCACTGGCCTTGCCGAGTACCGTAACGGGGGCTTGTTGATGGATACCGGGGTCATCGTTGCCAAAGACAGCGAACTCACCAGCAAGACCCACAAAGCTGATTCTGAAGTTATTATTGAATGGCGCGCTCTGACAATCTCACTCCTCGATGAGTTAGCCAATGTGATAAGGGGAAAATTAGGCAAGTCTGCTATCGACTTACCGCTTGCGAAAATCATGCAAGGTGGTACATGGAGTGCCGGTCGTAAACTCGCCGGTAGTTTGCGAGCCGACGCTGAACCGCCAATCCGACTAGCAAGCGACGGCACAGTGTTCTAGGCTGTCTTAGCTTGTTTTAGTCTGAACAAATCTGGGAGCTGACTGATTCTATGACGCAATCATCTGCTGCGGACGGTAATGTCTTTGTCATTAAGCACCCCCTTGTGCAGCACAAGTTGACTATTATGCGCAAAAAGGAAACCAGCACCAGTAAGTTTAGACGACTAGCCGGTGAGATTGCCATGCTACTCGCCTACGAGGTTACTCGCGACATGCCGATGACCTTAGCGGATATAGAAACACCGATTATGAAGATGAAGGCGCCGATTCTTAAAGGGCAAGAGATAGTGCTAGTGTCGATACTCAGAGCCGGTAACGGTATTCTCGACGGCATGCTGAAGCTGATCCCGTCGGCACATATAGGTCACATTGGGTTGTATCGAGAGCCAAAGACTCAGGTGGCTGTAGAATATTATTTTAAGATGCCGCCCAATATGCCCGAGCGCGACGTGATCATCGTTGACCCGATGCTTGCCACTGGTCACTCAGCGGTTGCTGCTATAGATAGAGTTAAAGAGCAAAAGCCTAAATCAATCAAATATGTGTGTTTACTTGCGGCTCCAGAGGGCGTCGCCTTCGTACAAGAGCATCACCCCGATGTTCCGATCTACACGGCTGCCATAGATCAGGGTTTAAACGACAAGGCATATATTGTCCCCGGCCTAGGTGATGCTGGGGACCGTATGTTTGGCACGCTTTGAGCAAAGCCGCGTGACAGCCCTTACACTTAGTATAACGTTTGAAAATGAGCACTTCGTTGCAGTTGATAAGCCACCTGGGTGGCTCAGTGTGCCGTCGCGACTTGGTGATGCGGATGAGAGGCATTGCGTCGGACGAGCACTCGAAGCCCAGTTAAAGGCACGGCTTTGGCCAGTGCACAGGCTTGACCAAGAGGTGACTGGGCTGCTGCTTTTTGCCAAAGATGCTCCTGCTCACAAAGCTGCTAACCATTGGTTTGAGGGGCGGATGGTGCATAAGACCTACGAGGCCATCACTGCCGTCGGAGAATCTATCCATCTAGAGGCTACCCTCAGGTGGGACTGCGTGATGATGCGAGGCAAGAAACGAGCCTTCATCAGTCCTCACGGCAAGCCCTCACTGACCATCGCGACACCTAAGGCATTGATAACTATGGAAGATGGGCCGGCCCTGCTGTGGCAGCTTTCGCCGCATACAGGCCGACCTCATCAGCTAAGATTTGATTTGGCCCGGCATGGATACCCAATCGTTGGGGATAAACTGTACGGCTCCGAGCGACCATATTGGGGAGGTATTGCGCTCCGTTGCGTGCGACTAGACCTGTCAGGTTGCCCGCGAGCTCTGGATTTCGGCTTGCCCAAGACTTTGGCTACGACTAGTTTGCCGAAACTTATAGGCCTCGAGGTTGAGTCATGACAGAGCCCACCCCCATACCAACAGTTAGACTGACGCAGCCGTTTAAGATTCAGCATCCCTGGATTTTTGCTCGAGCTGTTGCGAAACCTGCGGAGCGAATTCCCCCAGGCACTGTAGTTGAGGTTTTAGGGGTCGACGGTAGTTTTGTTGGTCGGGGTTTTTACAACGGCCACTCGCGCATTGGAGTGCGTTTACTAACTACTGACCAAGGCGAGCAGGTCGACGCTGCTTTTTTCGCCTCTCGTATTGAGAGAGCCATTGAATGGCGTCGTCATCTCGGGCTTTTTCAAAAAACCACCGGTATGCGCCTCATTCATTCAGAGGGCGACGGGCTTAGTGGACTCATAGTGGATTTGTTAGGCGGAATTCTGGCAATTCAATTCACGTCGGCGGGTATGTTTCGCCAACGGGAGCAGATCAAGTCGATTCTACTTAGCCACTTCCCAGAGGCCCGCGTTTACTGGTTTGCCGAGAAGCGCATCCAAAAGCAGGAGTCCTTCGATTGTTGGGAAATACCCGCTCCAGATCCGGTGGTCATTGAAGAGCAAGGTGTGCGTTTTCACGTGGCAGTCGGCTCTAAGCATAAGACCGGATTTTTCGCTGATCAGCGAGAGAATAGGCTACACCTGGCAAGTCTCAGCGCAGGCAAAGACATACTCGACGTTTGTTGCCACACAGGCGGATTTGGCCTTTATGCAAAAGTGATCGGCCATGCCAAAAGCGTGACTGGCATCGACTTAGACGATGCTGAGGCGCTCACTACAGCACGCGCTAATGCAAGCCTAAATGGTGTCGACATCAACTTTATTGCCGCCGATGCCAGCGACTACATGAAGCAGGCAGCTCTGCGTGGCGACCGTTACGACGTTGTCGTCTTGGATCCAGCAAAACAAACTCGCTCCGCTGACAAGATTGACGGTGCCTTGAATGAATATTGGCGCCTTAATCGCCTCGCACTGCCACTAGTCAAGCCTGGGGGCATACTGCTCACATGTTCTTGCAGTGGCTTGATAAGTGAAGACGAGTTCCTTGGAACCATTAAACAGGCAGCACGCGATGAGCGGCGTGAGGCACAGATATTTCGCTTGAGCGGCGCAGCGCCAGACCACCCTTTTCTTGCGCATGTCGGCGAGGGCAGATATTTAAAGGCGGTGTGGGCCCGTATAACCTAACGGCGCCTCAATACTTTCGATACGAACATTTGAACGGGAGTTAATTGCTGTGAGATTTGTCAATTTTAAGTCACTATTGAAGTCAGTCCTGATAACCTTCGGTTTTGCCACCACTTCGTTCGGGATGGACGGGTACATCGTCTGCGGTACTTGTAAGTACTTCGATCCAGGGACACGCTCGTGTCAGGTTGCACCTGGCTGTACGGACTATACAGACGGGTATGGGTATGACTGTGGTCACTGCGCGGCTTGGTACGCAGATAATGAAAGAGGCCACTGCGAGACCATAGTGGGCTGTGGTGGAGCAACGAGCGCTAGTTGGCCTCAAGTACTCTACGGTGAAAACCAAGAAACCGTGGCAAGATAACGCTAAAGTTCCCGGGTCTAGCAAATGACTTTGCTCAAGGTGGTGAGATGATTGTAGCTACCGATGTCGAGAAGGCCTACAACGGTAACGTTGTGCTAGGTCCGGTCAACCTCAGCTTTCCGAGTGGCAAGACGACCGTGCTTCTCGGCCAAAGCGGCAGCGGAAAGTCGACACTTCTGCGCCTCTTCATGGGACTTATATGGCCCAGCCGTGGACAAATTAAAATTGGTGACGACCCCCTTAGTCCCGACTCAATCAACTCTATCCGCCGCAAGATTGGCTACGTGACCCAGGACGGTGGGCTGTTCCCTCATTTAACGGTGCGGCAGAATATCATGCTGGCAGCACGCTACTTCAAAGAAGAGACAGCTGCCGAGGCTCGACTACCGCACCTACTGGAAATCACAAAATTGGCTGCAACCCTCCTAGCCCGTTACCCTTCCGAACTCTCGGGTGGTCAAAGACAGCGAGTCAGCCTAATCCGCGCTTTGGTGCTCGACGCCCCAATCATCCTGCTCGACGAGCCCATGGGAGCCCTGGATCCCATGATCCGTGCGGACTTACAGGCCGACTTAAAAGAGGCCTTCACCAACCTCAAAAAGACAGTAGTGATCGTCACTCACGACCTGGCTGAGGCAGTCTATCTTGGCGACCACATTGTGATGATGAGCGATGGCAAGGTCATCCAGCAGGGCACTTTTGCCGACCTAGTATATCACCCTGCCGCTGCCTATGTATCAGACTTTATTGCCGCTCAACGACCTGTCGCTTGGCCAGAGCAAGCGAACAACCAGACGATCGACCTTGGCTCTTAAGGGCGGTATTCGATACACTCCACCAGGACCTATAACTTAGGACCGGGACCTATCACTAAGAGGTGAAAATATGAAAGGCGATTCCAAAGTCATTGATGCCCTGAACGAGATCCTGACTGGGGAGCTCACGGCTATCAATCAGTACTTTCTTCATGCCCGTATGTGTAAAAACTGGGGTTACGAGCGCATTGCAGCCAAAGTTTGGGCTGAATCCATCGACGAGATGAAACACGCACAGGCCCTCACTGACCGCATTCTCTTCCTCGAAGGGCTTCCCAATCTGCAGAAGTTGGGCAAACTCAACATCGGTGAGACGGTCGAGGAGCAGTTTCAGGCTGACTTAGCGCTTGAGTTTCAAGCGATGACAAATCTCAAGGCTGCCATCAAGGTCTGCTTTGAGGCTGCTGATCACACCACCCGCGAACTTTTCGAGCATATTCTTGCCGACGAAGAGGCACATGTGGATTGGCTCGAGGCTCAACTCGGCCTGATCAAAGACCTAGGTCGCACTGCTTACCTGGCTGAGCAGATCAACAAGGGCGAGTAAAATTCACTTTTTACTGGGTCCCATCTCTCCCGCAGTGCCAGCGGCCGACCCGCCAAGGCGCTGACGGGACTTCTGTACCATCTCCTTGAGCTGGCAAATGCACGACCCGCAGTCGCTGCCTGCCTTGCAGGATGCCATCACATCACGCAGGCATGTTGCCCCGTTCTCAAGTAAGGCATTGATTTTCTTGTCTGAAACACCCTTGCACAGGCACACGACCATTGTTAACTCCGAGGGGAAGACTTAAGGCCTGAGACCCACCGATCTTCTTATCGGTATATTTTATAGTAAAATTGAGAATCATTTTCAATATCATGTAGTGGGCTACCCTTGAATCCCCCAAACTTAATTGTAACCTTATGTTTTTAATGCATCTTTTTTCACCGAGCGCAAACCTTCTCATTCCCTCCAATGCCGGTTATCCTAAATAAGACCATCTCTTAAAATAAAAGTTACAAGGGGCTCTCATGAGAACTCTGTCGCACGAATCCCGGCGTCGAGCCGCGGTGGCTGGCATGGCTGCACTACTTAGTGCTTCCGGGCTTGTAGGCTGTAGAACCACTAAAAGTGCGGGCCAAAGCGGCGTTGCCTCGGCTACCGACGGCGACGATACGGTTGCCGTACTGCTCGCGTCACACGGAGATATTGACTCAATCAGCGAGCTAGAGTCGTACATTAAAGTATCGTTCCAAAAGAACGTGGGCATACCGCTTCCCTACTGGGTACGCCCCGCCATCAGTGACCCGGCCTACAAACTATCTGTGGGCGAAGTCCAATCGCAGTACGAGGTAATTGGTGCGACTAAATACCGCGAGAACACTCAAAAGCAGATTGATGCCCTGGCAAAGGCTCTAAAGGACGCCGGTATCAAAGCCAAGACGTACTATGGCTTCAACTTCACCACTCCATTTATTGCAGACACGATGGAGCAAATTAAAAAGGACGGCATCAAAAAAGTCATCGTATTTAACCAAGGAGCACAGTGCTCGTGGGCGTCCCAAGGCGAAAATATGGAAGACGTCCGCGACTACCTGACCGAGCATCCAGAATTTGATGGCGACGTCATCGGCTACCGCGAATACTCGAATGACACTCGGTTCCGCGACTTACTCCACGACGTCATCATACGTGACGTTAAAGATAAATTTGGCGACAAAACGCCGTCGAGCCAAACTTGCGTGCTGATGGCCTCTCACGGCCTACCGACTCGAATGACCGACGACGGTGACCCAGCCATAAAGCAGATGAAAGACGCTTTCAGCTACGTTGCTAATAAGGCAAAACCATATCGCTTCTACCACGGCTTCCTCAACGATGACTTTATCCCAGGTGCCACCTGGGCCCAACCCGAAGCATCTGACGCCGCTAAGAAGATGCGTAGCGATGGTTGTCGCAACATCCTAATGGATTCTCGCCTCTCCTTCACGGTTAACCATAGAGCCACCATGTTTGACCTTGATACGGAAGCACGCCAAATTTTTGGAATCAAAGATCCGAAACAAAACTGGCAAGCCGCGCTCACTTGGACTAAACCAAAAGTTGAGCTCGCCAACCAATTTGACGGCGATCCAGGCTACGCTAAACTGCTCACGGAACTAACAAAAGAGGCTCTGGCTCGCAAAGGTGATCTTGAAATCATCAAAGAGCGCGGCAAGCCGGTCTATCCAAAACCACCTGTTAAAGAATGGTGCGAGTCGAAAAGACTCTGATTCTGGACTAGATTTAAAAAAAAGCGGCCACCCAGGCCGCCTTTTTTTTACAACTTAGCGGTCGCTAGTACCGTCAAGTAAAAGACCACCTCGGTCACTTGCTGCACGGCACCACAGCAGTCCCCGGTATAGCCACCGACCCAACGTTTGAAAAACCGACCCATATACCAGGTCGTAATTCCCATTAACGGCACGGCAAAAATGAAATTTAGCTGACCACTCGCGATTAGGGGTAAAGTCCCAAAGACGAGGGCTAGCATCATTTGTCCAAAATTTTGGTTATGAAAACTTGGCTTCAAATCGGCACGTTCAGCATCGTCACGGGCGTTAACCAAAAAATACGACATGGCCACTGGCATAGAACGACTCAGAGCGTGAGCTGTAATCATTGTCCAGATCATGCTGCTATGGTCGATGTGGGAGAGCGCCTGGTATTTCATCCCTAGAATCATAACGACTCCGACCGCGCCAAAGGCGCCAATGCGCGAGTCCTTCATGATGGTTAGTATTTTCTCCTTCGTCCAACCACCGCCAAAACCATCACAAACATCGGCGAAACCGTCTTCGTGGAAGGCACCAGTCGTATAAATCGTTGCCGCCATGCTTAGCATGACAGCCACATCAGACGGCAATACTAATAGCGCTCCGCGATATACCAGTGCCGCAATAGCACCGACTAAACCCCCAACTAATGGGAAATAAGGCGCGATTAGATTCAGGCTAGGATTAACGTCAGTCAGCTTGCGGGGCATGCGCAATCTCGTGAGGTACATGGCGGCAGATGCCACAAAAACCATTTGCCGGTGCAACCAACTCACCATCACACTTGCCCTGCCCTAGCTATTTTAGCTTCATCAAAGGTTGCCATCTCACGAACTAGAGCTGCAGCCATCCGAAGTACTGGTAACGCAACGGCGCACCCAGTGCCCTCGCCGAGACGCATAGATAGCTGGAGCAATGATTTGACACCGAGATGCTTCAAAGCTAGTTCATGCCCCGGTTCTGTCGACAGATGGGAGAAGAAACTGTAATCGACTAGACGCGGCTCCAGGGAATTAGCGACTAAAAAGGCCGCCGTCGCCGAGAACCCATCTACCAATTGTGCCATACGAAGCTCGCCAGCTCTAAGCATTGCACCGCACATCATCGCCAGTTCAAAGCCGCCGAAATAAGCCATGACCGCCTTAGGTGTTTTAAGCTCAGGCGCATGCGCCACCCCCGACTCAAGGATCGAGATTTTATGCTTCCGATCTCGCTCAGCTAGACCTGTACCGGGACCGACACATTGCGAGAGAGGGACACGACAAAGAATGCTGATCATCACAGCGGCTGATGAAGTGTTGCCAATACCCATTTCTCCGAAACCAATCGTGTTGCAGCCTCGCTCGTGCACCTCGTCGACCACGTCCCGACCACGCTTCATCGCTGCCTCGAGTTGATCACTAGTCATCGCTGGGCCACGCAGAAAATTGCGCGTGCCCGAGCCAATGCGTGCGCTGATCAGACCGTGCTGCGAGACAGGCCCCGTTTTGACTCCTGCATCAACCACCACGAGTTCCGCCTGACTCTCTCTAGCGAGAACGTTGATGGCGGCTCCACCTCGCAAGAAGTTTGACACCATCGCCGCCGTGACACTTTGCGGATAGGCGCTCACGCCCTCCTCCGCGATGCCATGGTCAGCAGCAAAGACGACTATAGTCGGTAGCAGCACCCGAGGAGTGACAGTGTTCTGAATCTGGCATAAGCGCTTGGCTATGTCCTCTAGCACTCCGAGTGACCCCGGCGGCTTAGTCTTATTCGCTAGTAAAGTCTCAAATTCCGCCAGCCGGTCTGCCGCCAACTCCGGCACAGCATATTTCTGTAGGCCAAATGCGCCGTCGCCTAAGATGTCACTCATCAGTTTGACGCGCCGTTGCGAGTAGAGACGCGACTATCCCACCAGCGAGAAAACCACCGATAATGCTGAGCGACCATCCCATGGACAGTTCCTCGCCGATGACCTTGCTGATCCAGGTCATCTTCGATCCAACGAACACTAAGACGAGGGCAATAGCATATTTCAGGTAATAAAACTTATCCACCACTCCAGCTAGGAGGAAGTAGAGTGAACGCAAGCCAAGGATCGCAAAGATGTTGGAGGTGTAAACGATTAGAGGTTCCCTCGTGATCCCAAAGATGGCGGGAACGGAATCGATCGCAAAAACAATGTCCGACACTTCGATAAAAATGAGCCCGAGCAGTAGAGGAGTGGCGTAAAGCCTGCCATCGATGCGTTTGAAGAAACTTTGGCCGTGAATCTCCGGGGTGACCGGTAAAACGCGTCTCACCCATTTGATGACTGGGTTGTCGGCGGGATTTGGCTCCTCATCCTGACTGAAGATCATCTTGAAGCCAGTGAAAATCAAGAACACCCCGACCAACATCATCACCCAATGAAACTTCAAGAGGGCTGCGCCAAGGGCAATGAATATCCCGCGGAAGACAAGAGCTCCCATGATTCCAAAAAAGAGCACCCGATGTTGGTAAATGGACGGTACCGCAAAAAAGGAAAATACGACAACGAAGACAAAAATGTTATCGACAGCCAGCGACTTTTCGATGATGAAGCCGGTGAGAAATTCAAGCGCAACACGACTGGCAGCAACATCAGGCGTCATACCGGTAGTTGCAACTAGGGCAGCATCACTAGAGAACTTATGCTTCACGTAGGTATAGAGTCCGGCATTGAAGAGCAGTGCCAAGCTCACCCAGACCAAGCTCCACCCGGCAGATTCGCGGATGGAGACCGCCCGTGCGTGACGGTGAAAGACCCCGAGGTCTACCACCAGCAGCATTAGCACGAAGGCAGTGAAGGCAAGATAGAACCACCAATATTCTGCGAATGGAAAAATTACTGTCGGCACCGTACAGTCCTAGAGCTTACAATGAGTTCAGAGAAGAGGATCCACTGCCACTTAACGCAGTGCAAATCACCCGAGGTCCAAATGACAAAGAGTGTACTAGTTTTAATGGGTAATCAATTGTTTCCAAAGTCTGCTCTAGCAGCATTTCGGAACCAACCCATTTATATGGCCGAGGACCTCGGACTTTGCACCTATTTTCGCTTCCACAAGGCCAAGATTGCCCTCTTCCTAGGCGCGATGAGGCAACGCCGCGATGAACTCCGAAATGACGGCTTTTCCGTTTATTATCATGAACTTAATGAAGACCATCAAAGCTACGAAGAGCGTCTGATTAAGCTACTAAAAGCCGAATCAATTAAACAGGTCGATCTCTTTGAAATAGAGGATCGCCCCTTCGCCCTCCGCCTAGCCGAAGCCTTGAAGGTCGCCGGTGTCGCTATAAAATGGCACCAATCCCCCATGTTTCTCACCTCACGGGATGAGTTTAAGACCTATCTACAGGGGACCAAGAAGCCGTTCATGAAAACCTTTTATGAATGGCAGCGCCGACGCCTTAACGTCCTCATGACCACAGATGGGGACCCAGTGGGAGGTCGCTGGAGCTTCGATACCGAAAATCGCAATCGACTACCTAAGGGCTTAAGTCTTCCATCTAAGCCTATTAGTAAGCCAACAGCTGCAACTAAAAAGGTCCTAGGATTGGTCGAAAAGCAATTCAAAAATCATCCAGGCTCGCTGGACCATTTTGCCCTCACCATCAGTCGCGACGAAGCGCTAAGGTGGCTCGGCGAATTCCTTGAGCAAAAGCTCGACGACTTTGGCCCCTACGAGGACGCCATCACGAAGTCGTCGGCCTTTGTTTTCCATAGCGTCCTCAGCCCCGCCTTGAATTTAGGGCTAATCACTCCACGCGAAGTCATTGACGCCACTCTCAAAGCATTCAAGGCAGCACGCAATCCAAGTCTCATCGCCTCGGTCGAGGGCTTTGTGCGGCAAGTTATTGGATGGCGTGAGTTTATTCGTGGGATAGATCAAAACTATGGAACCAAACAGGAAACGACGAATTTTTTTGCGCATGAGCGACGGCTCACACCTAGCTGGTATGAAGGCTCGACGGGAATCCCCATACTAGATGACTCTATTAAAAAAGTGCTTCAGTTTGGTTATACACATCATATCGAACGCCTAATGATTCTGAGTAATCTCATGCTCCTAAGTGAGATTCATCCTCAGGATGTTTATCGGTGGTTCATGGAAATGTTTGTCGACTCTAGCGACTGGGTGATGGGGCCTAACGTCTACGGTATGGGACAGCATTCCGATGGCGGCATTTTTGCGACTAAGCCGTATATTTGTGGCTCAAATTATCTACTCAAGATGAGCGACTATGAAAGTGGCGACTGGACCGATATTGTCGACGGACTATACTGGCGATTTATCGATCGAAAACGAGAGTACTACCTGCGTAACCCTCGCACGTCGATGGCTGTCAGACAATTCGATAAGATCGCAGATGCTAGGAAAAAGAAACTAGCAGCTGCGGCTGACAAATTTTTGGCTGAACACACCTCAATTTAATATTCACTGACAGCAGGTAAGTGTGGTCACTACCCCCTTTTGCATACCTACGCCTGCAATGTACTCGCCCAGATCACATTGCCCCTTTAACGCTGCGGGGTCCCAGTCGCCGGGAATCTGGGAAAGCCTCTGATCTAGCTTCTCAAACAGCACCTTACGGCACGACCTGCCGAGACTGCTGCCTGACGTAGCGCACAGGCCACCAGCTAGACGGTATCGCCCCTTCACCCTAGTCTGAGCTAAACCTGCGAGATAGTGATTGTCCTCGCATTCTATGCGACCCGAGTCTGATGGCGGCACAACGGCAACGTCACTTACGCTAAGCCCAAGCCCGTAGTCGGAACAGAGCACTCCATGATTAGCCCTAGGACCCCCGCGTTGAACGGAGCTGATGCCGACGATTCGCTCGCCCTCGCGACAGCGTGCCTTAAATGCTTGCGGCATCCAATCACGCCTGTCGCGTGATTGAACGGAGTCGAAATCACTGAAAACTAAAGTAGTGAAATGATTTTTAGGTCTATCTTCCCACCCTGGCTCGACACCTGGACCTAAGCGTGGAGCCATGAGTGTGCTGAGCTGCTCCGTACGCCAATCCGATATAGGCTCCTGCCAATCTTCATGAAGTAACCCAAAGAGCTCTTCGTCACCAGAGGCCTTGGGCCCTGGATTCAGTGCCCAGTAGGCAAAATCCAAATCTTGCTCACGTAGATAATTTACAAAGTAACCGAACCATCGCTGATTACTGGCGTTATAAGCCTCCCCAAATTCACTAACCCAAACTGGAGCAGTAAAGTGGCGAGCTTCTGATACCACATAACCCCACTCACGACTCACTGTGGCATGGAGCTGCGCCTCTTCCATGTCAGCATACTTCTGACCAAGTGTACTTGGAGAGATGAAGCCATAGCTATGCGCAGCGTAAACAAGCCTATCCGGTAGGGGTAGCCGGATGGGCTCGTTTTCTACACCCTGTAGGTGTTCCCGAGGAAAATTAAGACCCTCGACCACAACCAACAGATTCGGATTTTCGGCGAGTACACGTGCTCCAGCCTTCTCAGCCGCGAGTCGCCAATCCTTACCTCCCTTGCCCCAATTGGGAACGCTAGGGAGTATACCGTTGAAGCGCGAGATCCGAACCTCATTGCGCAAATCTGCGGCAATCACCATTGGGTTGTCTATGTAGCGCTTGGCCATCATGGCCCAATCGTCAAGCCACTGGTTCTCACTGTAATCCCGCGTGTACCAAAGACCATCTGGGTCGAAATTACAGCACCACATCGGATGAGTTGTGTGATTATTGATAATGACATAGATACCTGCATCCGTCAGAGCACTCACGACTCGGTCGTAAACAACTAACGGACTTAACCCGACAAGATCAGGATTAGCTGCGACGGCAGCAACATCGACGTCCTGAGAATGCAGCATAAGATTAGAAAAAGGCAGACGTACCGAGTTGAAGCCCAGTCTTTTAATCTGCAAAACAATCGTATTTAGAGGGGCCTTGTCTAGCCCACCTACCACAAGGCGGGTATCACTAGCGCCGTACCAGTTGACTGAGGCTAACTTTAGACGAACGCCTCGAGCATCTACGATAAATCGCCCAAATGTATGAAGCGGCAATTCCGCTGAACTCACACTTTGCTCCGCGCCTTGCTCACCCGAACGATGACTTACGGAAGTCACCTGCGACAAAGGATAACCAGCTGAACATCCTGACAATATACAGGCAACCAAAGACGTCATCTTGAATTGGCGCATCCGTTACCCCCATCAAAATTATAAATAAAAATGTTTAGTTTATGTAAATCACCAAAAAACGCAACAAAAAAAACACAGGCATTTAATGGTCTCAACTTTTGCCATCGACATGCCAAAACCTGCTATGGACTCAGTGAGATGAACTACCACCAGCCAAGCCTCACACTCTCTGACTAGAGCGTTCCGGTATGGTCAGAGTTTCGTGCTTCGGCGGGCGGGTAACCCCTTCCTCCACACCTGAGAAGTGCAGTAAACAGCAGGCGACACTGACCCTTTCGAGTGACATGGACGACGGCGGGCAATTTTTATCCCTTTTGCCGTAAAACTACGTCGTTCACGGCGGAGATATAAGGCACAAGGGATAAAACAAGGAAATTTCTCTACGAGCTGCTGCTACAGCACTTCACTCATGAAGATTCATCCCTAGTAGTCACCACCATTCTAGCCGGCCAGTCGGCTAGTCGGCTAGTCTCACTAAGTCAGCCAAAAGCCCCGCTGCGGTCAGGGCTAGCCAAAATCATGAAAAATATCGAGGTTGCGATGCTAGCAACCAAGTGAGAATTCCGAATCATGCATCGCTCCTGTCGCGTCTCAATGGCGATCTATCGTAGATGTTCATCATCATATCTACAAATAGCGGAATATCACCGCTATTCCGGGGGTCGTCTTTAAGTTCAATTATCTCTTTGATCGCACCTGAAAGAACATCATGAATACGCTCTAGGGTGCGCTGGTCTATTGAGGCGGTAGCGTGGAAGAGCCTGGCCGCCTTGGTACCAATCAAACTGCGATCAAAGTGGTCAGCCGATAACTTCATTTGAGCCAACGCCATGTCGCAGTCGCTAGATAACATAGATGGCAAACGGTAGATAGTTTCGCTACCGACACGCTCGACTTCCATGATGCCGTGCTCAACCAACTCGTCCAGAGCCTCGAGCCCGCGCTCACCAGTGATTCGTTGCACGGTATCACGCGTCGTGCCCTTGTCGTTCTGAGCCAAATTGAGAATATAGTTGTGGGGATCCCGCACATAAAACGCCTTAAGAATCTCCTGCCGAGGCGCCACATTAAGATAGGCGTCGGGCTGAATACCAGTGAGGTTAACTGCGATCTCGGGATAGTACCGCCTTATGAAATCGAGTTTTTCCTCATTCGATAGGGCTACGTCAATGATCTTTAACACTGGCTCGGCCGTCGGATTACCTTCTCGCTGGTATAATCGACGCAAAGTGGTATAGCTGACGCCCGATGCTCTTGCCAAGGTCGCTAACGAGCGGCTCCGATGACCGTTCAGGTATCGGTCAATAACATTCCGTAGATTGTCTGAAAGCTCTCCCGTGGTCATCACGGTGCCCCTCACTTATGAATTGGAATGTCCTCTGTTAGTTTGACTAGCATAAATCCAAATCTTTGCTCAAGTCACCATAATACTTTGCAGTTATTTAAAAAAAATACCAAGCCTGAAATAACCACGGTGGCGACTCATTGACGCCATGGCGGCTAAACTTCTGGTGATCGCACCACCTTCCTTGACCTTAGTCAGGAGCCCGTGGCAACACAAGAAGAGCAGATATTATTCGACAGTTAGTCGTCAAAATGTACGTGAACACCTTGGTTAGACACCCCTCAAAGCAAGTGCCATCACCCGCGTTTCAATGCTCGAAACGCTGACCCTGGGCAGAAAGCCCATGGTTCTCGTCCTTCAGACCCCCTTAGCTCCGCGAAATCATATAGTTAGCTGCATAAACCAGGGTGTTCACGGCAAACCTCAGTCGTCCCCAGACTCGAGTCGCTCTAGCTGCCTAATACGCTCCTGATCAGTTGCGGCAATTGTCAGCCCGATGGCAAACATCAAGTCATCGCTACCCTGACTGGGGCCCAAGGTTGTTATGGGCATTCCAAGATCAGCCATCCGGGATCGTTCGCCAAGCTGCCTCTCAATAACTAGCTCAATGATGAGCATGCTGATGCCGCTGACCCCAACCGCCACCCACCGACGGTAACGCAATTGCCATTTAGGTAACGCGTAACGCTGCAAACGCACTAGCAATATATAAATAACTACCCCGTAGGCAAGATGCTTGAGAAATTTGGCGCCTGTGAGATTGTGCAGGTTGAAGATAATAGAGGGCATAAAATTGCTAATTACTCTTTCCGCTACAAAGCTCAGACAAATCAGTATTAGCACCTTGTGAAAGTTAAACCTTTTCAAATTCACCTTGCAGAAAATTGAAATAGCCAATGCTACAGCCGAGAGTTGCAGCCAAAGTAAAATTGAACGCCCAATGAGTTCGCCAAATTTTTCTGGCGGCCAGTACCACAGATACTGCTCTAGTGCAGGCACCGTGAATCCAATTAGAAGCGCAAGAAAAAGTGCGGCAACAATCTTAACACTCAGCCAATAAGGTGTCTCACTGTGTTCATGAGGCAGAACCTTACTATCATGTGTTCGCTCTAACGTATCCTGAGTCAAAAATTCGATCTGTACATCGCCAAATACGAACGATTCACGCGCTCCTAATCTGACTTCTTTGACTTTTCCGCCTGCCTGCCAAATTCCATTAGTGCTAAAGAGATCCTTTAAAACATACCCCTCAGCAGATTGATGAATTTCCGCATGACGTGCAGACACGCTTGGGTCATCAATCCTTATTCCACAGTGCATCGATCGACCAATGACACAAGGAAATATTTCAACTTTGTGTGTCTCTATGTGATCTGCTTCATGAACTTTAACCAAAATCATTTGGGATCCAAAGCAATGCTATTAATAATAGTACGGATAATTGCCAACGCATTGTGAGAGGAAAAACCCAGAAAACTACCAGACACCAAAAGAGCACGCCGCTGTTCAGAGGATGCAACTAACTCAAATTCAATATTGTAGGACTCAGCATAAGGCAAAAATCCATTAACGCAGTAATGAACACGAAGCCCAACATTTTTCGGGTTTCTGAGGTCAAGCTGTCGGCATCGCAAACTAGTGGTAAACTTCTCAACCTTATCTGCAATGCCAAACGGCTGATCCTCGAGCTCTTCATTTAATTGATGTACAAATTGCCAGGAACTAAGCGTTCGATTCTCAATCGCTTGAAAGCGCAGTCTAAAGGTTCCTGCATCAAGATCTCGTTTTATTGGAGTCGATCCGGATAGATAACACTGTTCGGTAATAACTTGCGTCTGATCACGAGCGCCACTTTCTTGAGAATGCCAGCACTTCAAGATTTTAGAGGGTTTAAATACTCTCCACCCACCTATTTGCAGACTGGAATCACTTTCCTTCAAAATGCTTGTCGATATTTCCTCTTGGACTCGTTCTAGCTGGGCCCGCATAGTCTCGTCAAAATCTTCATGGTCGCCGGATTTACTAAGCGGCGTGCGTTTCTCACGCATTAATGCCCGAAGTAAGTCATGAGGAATGGCGAATGCCAAACTTTGCGAGTCAGCTCTGAGTGAAACATTGACGCCAATAACTTCACCGGCTTCATTGATTGTGGGGGATGGTAGGACAATCAACCCCCATTGCCCCAGCACCCGGGTTTGCTTCCCGGGCCAACCTGTCCTCCTCCGCAACCCACTCTCTGCCTAAATGGCAGGATTTCTCTGTACCAGGCGCCTTTGTGGCC
>VGTI01000061.1 GCA_016874735.1 Deltaproteobacteria bacterium | reverse complement strand
CACTGGCGGTGATGCGTAAAGAAATACCATGCAAATTCTCAACCGATGGGAGGACTACTAAACGTAGACACCGAATCAGCTAGGCAATGAAGCGGGCCACTAACTAAGGTGCCTCGCTCTTTGCGGCGAATTTAGTCGCGTTCACTGCCCAGATGGAGAGACAGGCCCTACCAATCCCATGACCCTCGAGGTCCTAAACGTCGGCTGGCCCTCTCCGCCCAAATCTAACATTGCAATGACCTTCGAGGTCCTAACAGACGGGTGATGGCGTTTCGGTAAATGACCATCCGCAAGCAATACGTGGCACAAAGAACGACTAAACAAGCAAAGAAAAAGCCCTAGAGTGATGCTCGTGAATACTCGTGGCGTTGGCTGCTAGCAAAAAACGTAGCGGCAAGGATGCGTATTATTTTTTCGCTTGCTTTCCTACAGACGGCATTGCGCAGCCGATATTTGTCAAAGTGCTGGAGCAGCCTTTGCAGAACAGCGTCCGGGAAGCGCTCCTTGTTATTGAAGTCGACGTCCTGAAAGATACCGTTTAGCCGCTTATTATGGTCCTCTATGGCACGGAAGGCGATGTTAAGCGCTTCTCCGATGTTCTTTGATTTTTTACGGATATCGCTCCAGAACGATCCAACTGGGACGTGAAATCGATGTTCATCCGGATCCCGTGCGACCTCTTCGTCCTTATATTTCTTAAGGCGGTCCTCGTACTCCTCCTCCCATACGTCGCAAAGTCGCTTATAGAAGAGCAGGCCAAATATGTAATGCTTGTAGTCCGCGCTATCGATGCTGCCACGCAGAATGTCGGCGGCACCCCAAAGATGGGACTCTAGTTCCTGGATACTGATCATGGAGTTTTCCAAAAAAGTATAACTAACTGTATTTGCCCAACATTATCAAATCAAGCGGCTTGCAACAACGTAATATTCTGGTATCACTGGTATTGTTAAAATAACAATCTCGGGAGCTAACTCACCGAAGTCATTACTGTCATAGGTGGTGCGGAAAAACGATGGCTCCTGGCGTTTCCGCTGTGTCGTCTTAATTCGGGCACAATTCCAATGCACCGTGCAGCTTTCTCGCCATTTACATCACCTAATCCAGATGCGCCTTGTTTCAATGAGCGCGGACAGGTCACAAATTAGCGCACTGCGACTCTTCACGTGTATATCGAACCAGTCCATACAAAATGCAAAACCTTACAAGCCAAAACTATTGATTAATTCTTGGGTAGTTCGGATTCGGCTAAAGAAAAACCAAAATCTGCCGACATTGGTTCGAGTCGTAGGGTTACTGTGCACTCTATTTGTAAACGCAGCAAGGTCTTTAAGATGAACGCAACAAGTCAGTTTACTTACATACTTCTTGGCGGTGGTTTCGTCGTATTTCTGGGGTTTTTATTTGCCATTCTAATGACCCGAATGTTCAGCGAAGCGATGCTTCGAATAGAGACTGTCGAGGGGAAACTCGGCGCGTTGAACGCACTCAAAGGGCCGGTGAAAACCTCTGAGTTAGCTGATCACATAGAAGCGACGCTCCTAGAGCACCATATACTGCGAACATCGTGGCGGGAATTTCGGGAAACCATGGTGGTCGATCCGAAGACCACCAGCATTCATCAAACACGATCCTTCAAGCACTTCATAAATCCCGGAGAGGTCGCAGATCTCGAGCTAAACATGGATGTGCATGGTCGCTTTTCAGGATGGATTGTGCAGGTCGGGCTTGCAATAACTTTCATTTTCATAGGTACCGGTCTTTCTACAGTAGCCGGACCGGATTCAAATGGTCCCACAGAACTCATAAATTCGCTGTCAGGGAAATTTACTGCCTCAATCTGCGCGACGTTAGCAGCCATAGGGATTAGCGTGCTAGAGTCAAAAAATGTGAAGACTCTGAAAGATGCCTACTTCCGGGTGGCTGATTTAATTGACAGTAAATTTAGGTACATGACTGCCGATCACGTACTGGCCACGGAGCTGCATCAGATTCTCGATGCAGTGAAAGAGAGCAACTCATCGCGAATTCAGTTGTACCAAAGTCTCGGCTTGATCTCGGAGAATGTTCAGGAGACTTCAATCGCAGTTCGTCAAATGAGCGGCGACCTTTCGGATGTCTTGAGAGATACGATGACTGAAGCTATGGCGCAGGCTCAGGGTGGGCTACATGAGCAATTGCTATCTGCGATGAGCAGTCTGACTAAAGATTTCAGTGAATCATTAACAGGCCATGCTGAGACGTACTTTCGTAATACTCGCGAGCAGATGGAGCTAATCAGTGCGTCGCTAAGTAGCGCGCTGACCTCAGCGGACGGGTTTGGTGCGGTAATTAATTCGCACTTAACTCAATTTGATACCGTTATTCAATCCGCTCGCGATATTATTTCGCTCACTAATGTTACCATCGAACGTTTTGCCGGGCTTACGAAAGATGTCGACGTCTCAACTGCAGCGTTCGAAAAGGCAGGCGCCGAGCTCGCTAAATTTGGCATGCAGCTGGATGCCGCTGTCAACCGCTTGGATGACGGTGTAGCTACATTCAGCCGATGCATCGACGATGCGGGAAAGCGCACCAATGCATGGTACCAGCAAACTGCTGATAACTTTGAAAATGTTGCAAAGGCTATCTCCGTCAGCCTGGGCCACCAGCACAGATTAACCGAATCGCAGCATGGCACTATGGAAAACTTGTCAGATGCGATCAGTCTGTTCGGAGAAGCTCTGCGACCAGTCATTCAGGGATTGCAGGGATCGTTGGATGAAATACGAGTGGTTTCTACTACGAATCTAGACAAAGTTCTGGAGGATTTTGCTAACACGCAATCGCAGGTATTGAGAAAACTGAATGAAAATCTTGGCGGCGACATAATCAGACTTACAGATGCACTTGAAGAAGCAATGAAAAAAGTGAAAGCGGCTTGAGGTCGATATGGCGCGGAAACGTTATCAGAACGATGGCTATCATGGATTTGTCGACTTGATGACAAGTCTGTTTGCGATTCTGGTTCTTTATATCGTAGTGCAATCTGGTGCGACGGCAGATCCCAACAAAGTAGCAGGGCCTGCCTATGAACCTCGAGGTCCTGATAATCTCGAAGGCAAAGGGGACAAAGGTAGAGGAGGCGGCGTAGAAACTAGTGTTACATCCGGCACGAATGCCAGCCAAAACATTGGGCAAAAAAACGGTAGTTGTAGTGCCTCTAAGGCCGATCCTGATCTTGAAGTGACTTGTCAGCCAGGACTCAAGGTGATTTCGATTTCATCTGATCTTTTATTTAATACTAATAGTGCCGATTTAACGCCGGAGAAGGAGCGGACGATAGCTCGTGCTATTTACAACCACTTCCGCGAAGATTGCGATACAGCGGAGTCAATTGAAGTCGGTGGTCACACTGATCGACAAGGAGATCATAAAATAGGTATGAATCTGGAGTTGTCACAACGGCGATCTTTAGCTGTAGCTAACGTCATTTTGAGGAAGTCTGCTGAGGATGGTGAAGCTAAACACAAATGTTTAAACGAAAAAATTCTGGCTGTCGGGTACGGTGCATCCAAGCCAGCAAAAAACTATACAAAGGACGGTTCATTGGACGTGCCTGAAAATCGCCGAGTAGAGATAAAGATCAAGAAATCACCAGACGGCATCAGGCAATGAGCGATCAATCTTGGAAAAAAAAGCTAACGGATTCGCTTACTGACCTGAAAGCGGCAATCGGTGCTCTTACGGTGCCATACGAGTATCCAAAGATTGCGAGCTTTACTTCATCCGCAACCTCAGAAATACCACTGATGGCGGACACTGTTCCAGATGAATCATTTTACTTAACGTGGAATTCATTTGTTGAGAGTGGACTGGCCCTCGAACCAGCACAGTTGCTGGATATGGCGAAGGACCAACGTGTGGTTAGCGATCCACGTTATATCAGAGTCTTAATCGAGAGACGCGTGCCTGTCACGCAGCTAGTGTTCAGATTGCTTGTGCATATTGCAGTCAACGAAAAGAAGGACATCTCGGAGAAGTTCGCTAGGCTAAAATCACTTGCAGACCTAACCCTTTCTCCGTTTGCTCTGGGAATATACAATAATCTGCGCCTGTATCTGGATCCAGAGCGATTTGCGTGCGAAATGTGCAAGCAGATTAAAGATACCAGAGCTGAGTCGATATCATCACAGATCAGCACGATATTTCGCATTCCCGTATCGAATGGTCCCTACAGCTCACGTGTGTTGTTGGAGTATTTGATGCAAGAGGCTCACGGGAACAACTGGCTAGAGATAAACGATTTTCGGGCATTTTTCGCGAATAACATCCGGGATCTGGAGCGGGACGACCTTTCTGAATTCATTAACTTCCTGATAGAGGCGGCGACTTTGATGCCGCCAGCATCAAATGTTCAGTATCTGCGAGAACTAATTTGGGATCGACTGGGAATTGATGATCCTAGGAAGACGAACCGTGCGACAATCGAATTTGATCTGTCTGCTGAAGCGAGCCAGAGACTTTCCGAGTGGCTTAATATCATCGATCTTGAGTTTTTCTTCGACAAGGTTGTATCGGATGATCAGGGGCGCCGAGAATTTTGGCAGAGATACATCCGTTCAATTCGCAGAGTCAGAATACTCCTTTGCTCGTCTGACTTTGCCACCATACCATCTGAGTTACGTAAAAGGTTCCTATCAGTCATCGCTCGAATTGAACCCGAAAGTTTCAAATCTAGCGCAGTCCTAATGCAATTTGATGGATTCGCAATTGTTGAATTTGGTCAGAAGAACCACAGTTGCTTTGTCTACGATAAGCCAGACGTAGAGCCAATGATTCAGCGTTGGTTGCAGGCAAATTTTATCAGGTCGGATCAATTAAAGGCGTCAGAAGCAACACGTTGGCCGCACGCGGGCGACTGGCATCGTATTTTTCAAGAGCGATTGAGGGCATATGGTATTCGTCCAGAATAGGTTTTTTACATGGATGATGTTTATAAAAGTTCGCCTCGTTTTAATCTAACGCTACGCCCTCAACACGACGGTATAGAAATCGTTTCAAATTCTATTGATAATTTCTGGTATCGTGGTCTTGTGTCATTTATCGGGCGTCATCCGGATTATGGCAACATTCGCGAAAGTAGGGCTTTCCTTGTAAATACCTACCTAGATGCGTTAGCAAATAATTTATCGTATGACGGACTGACAGATGTACTGGCTGATGTGGTTCCGGTAGCTCATCCTAGAATAAATTTAAATTCTTCTGGTGCTATCGGACGTCCGAGTTTTAAAGTCAAAATCCATTTACGCCTTACAGAGGAAGAAGTTGAACCTCGTATTGTCGGTCGATTTCTTATTAATAATGGTGAGGTGTACCGTTGTCCAAAGCATTTAGTTGACCTACTTATAGCGGTTTGTGAAATTGATCAACGCACGGGAAATGATTCACATTCGGTAAAATGGAGGCAACTGAAATCCCTAGGGAAGATAAAGGCACTCGCTGCGGTGCAAGAACACAATATAAAGATCGATCGGTTCCTTGAGTCAGAGGACGTAGTCTTTGTATCCGAGTTCGGATTAAATAATGTGGATCGAGGCACGAGCCTCACCATCTATCCAGCGATCGACCAGGTTAATCATGATGACATTGCTAATGTTTGGGATAAAGCCGGCGATGTTCAATCCGTAATTGACATAAAAAAAGACCTGAAAAGAACTCGAATTGTCTTTAGCGATACTGCTTATGAAGCAGCCAAAATACTGCACGAACGCGCGCATATTGTCTCCGGATCGATAAGAGATCACTTGATTGCAAATCCTATGGCTATTTGGGATGGGGCGCCTATTGAGGTGTTGCAATGTGTATTCGGGGAAAGGGTCGCCGGCATCACAGACGAGTTGTTGATGCCCGAATATGGCGCCGAGGCCACTAGTCTGGATTGGCTTAATGGGACGGTACAGGCTGAATTGGAACGAGAGGACTCTCGCGAGAGGCGGGCTCGTCCTAGGTTGAAGGTCGATCCTGCGATGGCGGAGCCAACTCGAGAAGCACCTAGTTCTGGGCTCAAACTCCAGAGACCTATTGGACTGAAGAGGTCCATCGAACTTGCTCCTTATCAGTGTGATGGAGTGGCCTGGATGCAGAGTGTATATGTCGGTAAGACATATCGTGGGTTGCTTCTTGCTGATGAGATGGGGCTAGGGAAGACTCTTCAGGTCCTAACTTTTGCTTGTTGGATGCGTGAGTATCTAAAGAAAGCTGACCCGGGTAGAAAGGTTTCGATTTTGGTTCTTGCACCAAAATCCCTTTATCAGAATTGGGCGGACGAGATTGCCAAATTCTTTGAAAGAGGCTGCCTAGGGGAGGTTTTAATTCTGGATAACAGTAATCTACCAAGATACAAAAAGGGAAAATACGAAGTTATGCCCGGTAAGTATGCTTCAGCCTTAGATCTTGATAAGGTCAGGGTTGATGGCGTTGTCATCATGAATCGTGATCTACTGATTCAATACCAGTTCAGTTTGGGGCAGGTTAATTGGAATCTCTTTGTATTCGATGAGGCCCAGTTTATCAAAGATCCCCAGACTCTGGGTCGACAGGCAGCGTTTGCTATGCAATCAGATTTCCGGATAGCCATGACGGGTACACCGGTAGAAAATAGACTCCTCGACCTATGGTCTATCGTTGATTTTGTCCATGCCAAGGAATTACTTGGGACGGCTGACGAATTTATCAATGAGTTCGGTGATGGCAGGCCTAAAGATGAAAAAGCATTAAATCGGCTGAAAAGCAGATTGATGTATAACCAATCTGCCAATGGGGCAGTAGTGCTTCGTAGGACGAAGAAGAGCGCCGGCCTAGCGCTGCCACCTATCCACGTAAAAGAGCATCGATGTAAGTTAAGTGCAATGCAGTCTGCTAAAGTAAGTGAAATCAAGAGTAGGGTGTCTGCAGGTGGAATGGCATATATGGAAGCGCTTTCATATATGTCCATCGCGTATCAGCATCCTATGGCTTTCCTCGATATGTCGGAGATACTTGCTTCGAAGCCTGAGGACCTGTTGATGGCGGCAGATAGGATGCAAGTTGCTTTAGAAATCTTGCATCAAATAAAAAATCTTAATGAAAAAGTTATTATTTTCACTCGTTTTAAAAAAATAGCAGAAATTTTGGCTATAGTGTTGACGCAGTATTTTGGCGAGAAGTGCTTTTTATTTAACGGGAGCTTGTCAAAACCTGCGCGAGATGAGGTAATTAGGAAGTTCAAGGCCGCGGACGGATTCACATGCTTGATTGCTTCACCTGTGGTGGGAGGTGTAGGTCTCAATTTGACGGAGGCAAATCATGTCATTCACTATGGTCGGTGGTGGAATCCAGCCCTGGAGCGTCAATGTGATGCGAGGGTTCATCGCAAAGGCCAAATGAAAGATGTTTATATTCATCATATTATTGCAGAGATTAGCGAGGATCCTGGCAAATCGTTTGATGAGAACTTGAACTCACTACATAAGTCAAAGTCATCAATGGCAGATGGTTTATTTGGCAACCTAGATTATCAATTAAATGTGGAAAAAGAACTCACTAATCACGTCTTTGGGGCATTAGTTCCAGGCAGGCCAGCGGTTTTTGAGGAAGCCCGATCATTCGATTGCCTTTCAGCAAGGCTGTTTCAGCTGATGGCAACTGAGTTAGTAGCCTCAGTCATTGGAGGTATAGCGATTCACCCGCCATTTGTCGGCGATAAAGGTGCTGATGGGATAGTCTTGAAGGGGGCTGATATCTTCTTGGTGCAGGCTAAGCATACGAGTCATATCAGTAAAGCCATAAATGTTGCTGGTATCCGTGAGCTACTAAGTGCAAGCGGCACTTATACTGACTATTTGCAAGTAACTCAGGCTAGAGTGAAGGATCTTTATTTGGTGACCAATGGGTTACTATCATCGGACGGAGCCATATCTGCCTTAGAAGGAGACGTCAAAGTTATTGATCGGGACCAGCTAAAAATGATGTCCGATGAATACATTTTGAAAATAATCAGAGCTGCGGAGCGTTGTAGAGTTGCCAGTTCGGTCGAAGAAGTGCTCACTTTTGTTCATCAAAAGTTGAACGATATCGCCTAAGATTCAAAGTAAATCAATATGCGTATCAGCTAACCTTACCAGGACATGTTGTAGCGCAAACAACCACATGGTTTGTAAGTCTCTGTAAATAGTGATTTATGGGACTTGGTGTTTAAGGTTTTAAAGTATTTTGACGATACCCCTCCCGTGATTTCGAGTGGGGGATATATGGCTATTAGCTTGAGTGATAAAAAAACAGAATGGCTCCGTGATGTGCGGACCAGGGGTGGGGTCAACACCCCTGATGGAATGTTTCGGAGCAAGATTATTAAGTCATTCTGCCGTCAAGAATTGGGCATCGACGAATCGGAATTCAACGGTGACGAATCCATTGGATACTATTTTTCAAATCAACCCCCGGAAAAAGGAGGGGACTGCGCGATCATTTATCGTGACGAGGTTGAATCTGAGAGTGATGAAGATTCTGGATATAGTAGTGAATTAGCTTGTTGTCTGGTTTTTTCAATACTGGAATCACCCTCCGATGGTATTTTGCGCGCTAATTTGTTGCGCCTGGTCAGAAGCGCGCTAGTCGAGAAGCAGCGCGATGGCATGGTTCTGAATTCGTCATACATGAGAAATCATTTCGGGATCGGTCCCGAAATTTCTGTGAAAGTCAGATCAGTCCGACTAATCGTGGCGACTTGCGACCCCCTAAATGCTGCGCAGGTGCAGATGATGAGCGAAGTTATAGCGCGTGAGGGTAGGTTGCGAATCGCGGAAAAATTTGACGTCGAATCCTATTGCTTGAATGACGTATTCGGTGCTGAAGATCCCGATGACCGAATAGAGACGAATTTATGCATCGAGTCCCAGATTGAAGCGGGCAAACTTAGATTTGCGATTTGCACGGTATCATCGCTGTTTGAGTTTATGGAGTCGTATCGAATCAGCCGCGGTATGAGTGATATATCCAGCTTATACGAAAAAAATGTTCGAGGATTTTTAAGTTCGCGCGGAGCAATAAATAAAGGCATCGCGCGCACTCTAGCCGCCGAACCTGAGAACTTTGCCTTATACAATAACGGGCTTACGATCGTTGCTGATGAAGTAAAAGTGCCAGGTCAGGCAGAGTTGAAGCTTGTAAATCCGTATATAGTTAACGGGTGTCAAACATCAAATGTTATTTATAAGTCGATGCGTGAGTATAAAGCGAAGAAAAACAAGCAATCAAATAGTTTGCACGTAAGGATGGCGTCCAGCAGTAACAACCTAGATGGCAAAAGTTTCGGCAATTCTGAGGATATAAGTATCGATCATCAAGCCAAAGTATTGGTCAAGATAGTTGCTGTATCCCATGATGACGAGCACCTTTGTACCAATATTGTTAGATTTTCGAACTCACAAAATGCAGTAAAAGAGAAAGATTTCATTGCTCTAAACGAGCAATTTAGAATTTGGCATGATGCGTTACTGAAAAATCGTGATTTATATCTGGAGATCCAAAAAGGACGCTGGGATTCGTATAAAGCCGCGCATCCGAAGACTTGTGTCGAAATGATAAATGTCACGGATGTTCTAAAAATATATGCATCTGCATGGTTGCGTAAAGCGGGAACTGCTATGTCCCGGAATGTTGATTTCGGACCAAAAGGGAAGATTTTTGAACAAGTCATCAACCTCGATCCTGTAGTTGACGAAGCTGATCTTTATGCAGCCTTCTTGTTGAAGAGAGAAGCCCAGCGCTTAGGATATGGTTTAAAACAAGGCGAACCCGACGATCCGCGGCGCTTGACAAGGTACTTATTTTATCTTGTTTGCGGTGATCTTGTCCGTATGGCAATTAATGATTGGTCCACAGGGGCTGCCAAGCTCATCTCGCAGGTGATTCTTGAGCTTTCGGACGTACATCACGACAAAAAACGTTCATTGTTCTTTGATACAGCTGATCGTGTCATTGGCAGATATTTCGGAAGATCCTCGGTTCACTCAGTGGAGGCAGAGATCGCATTTACTGCAGCGTCTAGGGATCCGAACAAATTTTTGAAGTCCAGTTCTCTTGCTGATCGGGATCAAGCGGAAAGGTATAAGATTTACTTTGAAAAGCTGGAATTTATGTATTCAGAAAGTGGGGTCGAACAGCTCATCCGTTCGCTTCTGCCGTCTCGATTTGGGAGGGCGAGTTGACTGGGGTTGGCTATATAGTGGGGATTACCTCCTAATCCTTAAACTCGATCATTCGAGACCATAGAATAGTAAAGTTTCGGCTGATCGAGTAGCCAACCCAGAATGAATTGTTGACTATGCGTCCATTCAGTTAAAGGAACATTTTGATGTCGATACCTGATTATCAAACTGTGATGCTGCCGTTGCTGAGGCTGGTTGGTAAGCATGGGCGCATAAAGCTAAAAGATGCACGTTCAGCGATAGCAGATGAGTTCCATCTGTCAAATGCGGAAAAATCTGCTCTGCTACCGAGTGGTAAGCAGACAGTGATCTATAATCGCGTTGGTTGGGCCGGTACATATCTCAGAAAGGCCGGGCTCTTAAAGCTACCACAGCGTGGAGTTTTAGAGATCACTGAGCGAGGTAGGCAGGTGCTGTCTGATCACCCGGTAGCGATAAATGTAAAGTACTTGCAGCAATTCCCGGAGTTTATTGAATTCCGATCGGTAAACGAAGTAAAGCATGCTGAGGATAGCGTATCTGAAGTTGTTAATGTTTCCCAGGGTACACCTGAGGAAATTCTTGAAGAAGCCCACGCACAACTGAAATCTCAGGTACTGAGTGATTTAGTTGAGAGACTGAAATTGTGTAGCCCCCAATTTTTCGAAGAAGTGGTCATTGATACCGTAGTGAAGATGGGTTACGGCGGTTCTCGTAAAGATGCAGGCAAAGCTATAGGAAGAAGCGGTGACGAGGGTGTTGATGGAATTATTAATGAGGATAGACTGGGGCTTGATGTAATTTATCTTCAAGCCAAGCGTTGGGAGGGTAACGTCAGTCGCCCTGAGATCCAAAAGTTTGCTGGAGCTCTGCAAGGTAAACGGGCAAAGAAAGGAATTTTTATTACGACTTCAGACTTTACGGGTGAGGCTCGCGAGTTTGTTAGGAATATCGAAGCAAAAATTATATTGATATCTGGTATTCAATTCGCAGATTTAATGTACGAGCATAATATTGGTTTAAATACCGCAGCCATTTATGAGCTTAAGAAGCTCGATCTTGACTACTGTAATGAATGATGTGCGTGCCTGGGGGGATTATACCCGAGTATGAACGCTTATGCTCTCCTCTTCGAACAGAGGAATTTGGCGCATTATCGGTGAGTTCTGCCGCTGTACCCTACTCCACCCCAACCCTAATCGGCGCCACATAACTCGTCGGCCTGTCCGACCCCACCGCTGGATACGCATTCCGCGGCGTATACCCCATCCAATTCGTCTCCGACGTACAGTTACTCGCGCAACTCAAAAAGTATGGCTTACCGGCCTTGGATGTCGTGATGGAGAGACCATTCTTGGTCGTCGTCAGGCTCAGGTCATCAACCTGCACATCACTCGCCACGGGCAGATAGGCAACCTGCCACGAACTGGATGCTGTGCAGTTGCTGGCACATGTCGCTAGTGAAAGTCGCCTATTACCGGTCGTGTCGTCGCCCATCACCAACCAGGTAGCGTTGTTCCACCGTTCAAAATCTCCCTTAAACCAGGACGACTGGCTCATATGGTTACCGATATAAATTTTGGACCATGAGTTTAGATTGGTGCAGTTAGAGGCACAAACGTTGACTAGGGTGGCGCCACCTTGAGCATAAGCGTAGTAAATATGGTTAGTGTCTGCGAAGAGCTTGACCCCGTAGTGTATGAGATGACCACTATTATAATAGTAGGTCTCTTGTACAGTGAGACCTGTCCAACTGGAGCTGTTTGCGCACATTGAGCCGCAGTATAGTAGGTCGTTATAGTAGTATGAGGTCCCTCGGTAATAAGTCGTGATCCAGCGCTTGTTATCAAAAAATACGAACGAGTTTTGAGCAACCTGATCAGAAGTAACCCGTATTCCTAAAGCCCAGCTCGAGTCGCTAGCACAGCTACCGCCGCACTCAGTAATAAACGGTCCAGAGATGGAATTTGCTGTGCCACTCGATAGGATGGCTGCCTTACCACCCAGGTCTGCTATCTCAAGTGGGGTGACGTTGGTGAAGTTTGTCGATAGTGCCATCGCCTGCCAATCAGCTTGATTAGCACAGTAGGTGGATGTGCAGACTGCCAGGTTGAGTATTTGGGACTGAGCTCCCGTCCACGCGAGGACTAGGCCCTTACTGGTCTGACCTATGATAGGTGTCATCGCTGTGGTCGTCGATGATGTCATCGAGTCAGGTAGTTTTAGGTATCGCCACGAGTGTTCAGAGCCGCAGTCGCCGCGACAGTAGGATAGCCAGAGGGAATTGTCTGTGCCATGACGGTGGGCAACGTAGGTGACGTTGTTGTAGTAGGTTGAGGCGTCACCTACTAGATCAGCATTTTCGTGCGTAAACCCAAGCAGGTTCTGGCAACCCTGCTGCGTGGTCTTAGATTTAGCAAACTGAGGCGTGATGGAACTGGTTTTTAGTAGCGAGCTGCCGCTAAAGAACAGGCTTTTTAATGTTAACGTGCTGCTTAGTTGGTAGAGCTGGGTGCCTGTGCAGTTGTCCCCGGACCAGTAAATGTCCTTAACCAGAGGCCCATCCACATACCCGGACGAGTCTAAGGCAAAGGCCAAATCGCGTCCAGAATCGTAAAGATACATGCTGCCCGATAGATTGGGAAATGGCGCCTGCTGGGCTATTAGTGAGCCAATAGCCTGATTATTGGCATCAAAGGCGCGTAACTCGGTGGCGTTAAGTCCTGCAGGCCCGGTCTGTCCTGTTGCCCCGGCAGCTCCAGTAGCGCCGGTAGATCCAGTGGCTCCAGTAGAGCCATTACAAATGGCACGAGTGGAAGTCACCTCAGAGGCGTCTAGTTGACCGTTGGTGTTTGTGTCGCGCCCTACGTTCAAAGTGGTGCCTCCTGCGCTGCACTGAGCTCCTGGCGCTAGGACAGTGACTGCTACCACGCTTGATACACCGTCGGGTCCAGCGGGGCCTCGGTCGCCGTGACATGTGTAGGCCACCGCCTCTGTTTCGTTGTCGTCCAGTATAGAGTTACCATTCTGATCGGTCCCAGTGGCTACACGGATGCCACCTTGGGCACAGTTTGCGCCTGGTGATACTGGCGTTGTCTTTATCAGCGTGTAGCGTCCATTGACTCCCGCTAGCCCATTGGTGCCGGCGGGTCCCTGGGGACCTGTCTTGCCTGTTAGGTCTATCGAGACCCATTGCTCGGAAGTATCACAGTATTTAAAAGCCTCCTGCTCTATCACGTACGTTAATGCCCCAACGAGGGCTGCGTTACACTTCGGCAAATCGGCTGATTTGAGTAGGATGTTGGCTATGCGACGATCTTTTGCCAGTTTACTGTCGTCAGGTGTTACGACGCTTGTGTTGGCGTTGGTTGTGGGGTCTTGAGCTCCCTTGTCGCTACTCGGCCCTGTATCTGCCGAGGGCTGCTTCGGGGTGCAGGACAGTACCAAAATGGTACCGACAATTATCAAACTTCTAATGAGCATCAGAGGTCTTGGGTATTTGTGGGGGTGTCTCATAGGGCCTCTCGCACATCATTGATGTATTTGAGTTGTATCTCGTAGGAGTACTCACGTATTGATCGGTGTCATTCAATTTAGTACGTATTTTTATACCGTAATCACAGGATTGCTGAGCAGGATATTTGCCCCGCCACAGCTCGCAAGTAGCCATATGCTGAAGATTGTGGGACGCACCATGGGACACCTCCGACGTGACTAATTCTTCCTGGCTTGCCCCGGTAGATGCCTAAAACGCACCTCCAAGGTACCTCTATGCCAGCCGTCGGGATCGACTGTGAAACCCTCGAGTTGTTTGGTGGTGATCCTGAGCGCCGCGTAATCAGCTTCGTCAAATAGGAGAGCATCCAACGATACACCGATAAACTTAGCCACCTCTCTGACCTGATCCATGTTGCGGGGCCTTTTACCTAGACACCAGCCTTGCAGCGTACCCTTCGGGACTCCAGCTCTCTCGGCCAAGGTGGACGCACTTAGCCCAGAGTGTTTCAGATACCTGACCAATGCCTGTCGCAGTTTCATGCATGTCCTCCTGAGCATATCGTCGGTGCTCTGCCGGTGGTGGTTTAGCAAGTCTGCCAATCGGAAGCAAAATTGTTCCAGTTGGGCCCTAAGTAGTTCTAGTTGAGGTGATGTTTGCACTTGTAATCAGCTTTTCGGCCGGCCGTGTGACACGAGAGGTCGCACCGTAGCAGGGGCCTGACATGCGCCTTAAATCCACCAAGGACCTGCGCTAGGCAGCGACTCGTAAAACCAAATGATTATCTGGATTTAGACGCGCTCCAAGGACACGTCCGACAGGCTATTGCCATGTCACTGGCTTTTTCGATGCCCAGAGTTAAGTGTGCATCACGGCAAATGCAACTTTGGGCTTAGCTAAGCAATGCGGTGGTATACGTCTCATGGGAAAACCGATTTTAAAGTACGGTGTGACTAGATCCGGCAAGGTGATTGGTACGCTCGCAGATGAAGATTTTGCGTCACTCAAAATATTGACCGCAGACTTCACAGCAGCAGATCATTTCGACGCCTTTGCTGTCTTTGAGTATTTGCAGCAACGTGAATTATCCCGACCGGTTATCAGTAACTTTGTTTCGAAATTCGCCGAGTATGCTGTTTTTCATCGATTGCAGATTCCGGCTGGCGCGTTCGAGGGTGAAAAAATTGTGTTAGGACTTACGACCATTTTTGATGTCATCAATCATGGCAAGCGCCTTGCAGTACCCTTCTTCTAACTTCAGATGAAAGTCGGGTGCAAAGTACCAATTCACGACAAGTAGGGGATTGCTGTCGCCCTCTGCCAACAAATACCCCTGATAACCTGGTACAAACTTGTTTTCGTAGTGGGTGCCGTCGGTGCAGGTGACAATATGGTAGGTAGGGTTTTCAGCGCAGAACTCTTGGAGTGCCTCGACATCGTCTTTAAAAAATAGGCCACAAATACTCTTGGGTTCTAGTCCCAGCCACTCGATCTCTTTGTAGCTACATATGAGCTTCACCCGATCGCGAAAATTTTCGTAAGAGGTCGTGAATTCAATTTTTTCTTTATGAACTGCGCCCATAGTCATAATCCTTCCCAGAATTCCCACCGTGTTTTCGGTTACCTCTCGCGGTTTGCTGAGAGTGGCTCCGCTAAAAGGTTTTGGTATTCTTCGTAGGACGCTAAGTTTTGCTTCGTAGTTTTGATGCGTTCCGGGGTGTCGCAAATACGGGTTCGGCTGCAATTTTTCCATTGGCAAAATTGGAGTGTATCCCTGCGACCGAAGTTAGGAGTAAGACCTCAAGGGACATGAGGAAGCCGGCTAAGGCTTTGTCTCGGTTTAATCTCCTGATAAAAGACATCCACATCTGTTAAGTTTGACGACCATTTTTGATGTCATCAATCACGGCAAGCGCCTGGCAGGTTCCCTCCTCTAGTTGGAGGTGAAAGTCACGAGCTAAAGACCAATTCAGCAGCAGCTGAGGGTTACTATCACCTTGGGCCAGCAGGTAAATACGCTGATCAGCGATGAATCTGTTCTCGTAGCGAGTGGGTCCCGTAATGGTGACGATGTGATAACTCGGGTTTTCACGACAAAATCTGAGGAGAGTAGTGGCGTCATCACGAAAAAACATACCACTGATACTTTTGGGCTCTAGTCCCAGCCACTCGATCTCTTTGTAGCTACAGATGAGCTTCACCCGATCGCGAAATTCTTCGTACGAGGTCGTGAATTCAATTTTTTCTTTGTGTATTGCGCCCATGGTCAATACTCCATCAGCGGACGTAGTTTGTTTCGGCCTCGCTGCGCATCAAGATGAGTCGCCCTCATTTAGAGGTACTTGGCGATGATCCAAATGCGTGTTTTTTTACCATAGTCATCAGGTGTCTATCCTTCTGAGCGGAGCAGCCATAGCCGCGTGGGTCGTATCCTCGAGGCGGAAGCTCCTTTAGCGTGACGTAGCCGGATGCTGCATCTTTCGGTTAGCCCACTGTCAGCCGGGGACAAGGCGTGACCTTAGGTGACGCGGCCTGAGCCGAAATAGCGCGATCCCAAGATCAAATGTGGGTGGCTTAAGCGCGATTTTTAGTTGATCTTAGCTATTTGCTGTTAGTCCAAACAGATTCGTACTGTATGTGGCTAAAATGCGACCATTGTTTTATTAGAGAGGATAGTGGGCGAGGAGAGATCCGCACCTGCGAAAGACTCAGAGCAAAAGTCATGAGTGTCAGCTTAAACAAAGATCCTACCGACGACTAACCGTCATCAAAGGACCCCACCAGTGAACGACCTCACTAAAGAACGCCTAAAACGCCTCCTGCAGACGTTCAAATCCAAACACGGCCGCGATCCCACCCAGCGCGACCTTTTGGCCGAAGGACTAACCGAGGCCGACATCAAGCGGGCTGTTAAGGACGGACTGGCGACTAAGTACCAGGTTACGACTGGCAATGGCCAGATTGAGAATAGGTATAAACTTGCTGTGCCGCGTGACACATGGCTCAAGTCACTATGAGCGTCGTCTGTCGCCGCACCAATCTACGAGCAAGCGGTAGGTCTTTTCGCTTGATAGTAGGTCCAGGTGCGATGCACCGTAAATGACGGCGCGTTGTGACGCAGGAAAGTTGAGCGAGAGGCGCGGATTGTGGTGAATCCCCAGTGCACTTTTGACCGGCACCAGTCCGTCGGAGGTGACGACGTCGGTGTCTTTGCCTAGAGTAGCTGCAACGGCGTAGCATTGGACGTCCTGAGGCAGGGGCACTGGGACGCGAGAGTCGCTAATCCTTTGAAACCTATCTCGTCCGGCCCAGTCTTCGTCTAAAATATTGCCGTAGCGTAAATCGGTGATGCCAGCACTTCGCATTCTGCCTAGGCGCCCGATGGGCTCTGAGTAGGGGTGCAGTGTAATTAAGGTTTCAAGCCAGTTGCCAGCCTGCTCTAGCGGTGATCCATGATGCGGCGAACCAAGTGTGACGAGCTTCGTCAGTCGCGTGCGCCAGCTTTTTGCCGCGGCCTCGGCATAGTGGCAGGCGCTTCTGGCAATCAGCCCGCCCATGCTGTGGCCAATGATGATGAGCTCATCAATGTCACGGGCCCAGGTTGTCACCAGATCTTGTAGCAGATTGGCCAGCGCGCGCCCGTTCTGCGATATATGAAGTCCAGAGTTGTAGCGTAGGTGTAAGGGTAATAGAGCGCAGTCTTTTTCGAGTGCGCTCGCGTAGTCAAAGCCCTTGCGCTGCCAGCAGCTTTCGTCAGTAGACGATCCGTGCAGGTAGAGCGCAAGGCGCCGATGATGTGACCGCGGCACCTCGGGGGACTCACCGCTGACGAGGACGTTTTGGCCGCTCTCCGCAATCTACCTAAATCCATTCATTCAGGTACTTACGGCGTAGCTCTAGCTTGAGCTACATTGAATTTCCGCACAGTTGCCGCCAGCGCTGGGCTGCATGCCACGCCCCCGGAGGTGGTGTTAGCCACCTCCTAGGCACTGGCACCATGCGGCACAGAGGACCGTCCAGAACTCTCGCAGCGCCTTCGTCTCAGCTCCACGACCTTAGTGGTCGTGACGCTAGGTTTACCTGTGGCATCGAGCGACGTGCGTTCGATGCCGCTGCCGGTAAAGCGGGCTGAGTGTCGCCGCGTCACTGGTGGTATCTGGCCCGAGCAGGGCAAGTCTTTGTGAATCACGAGTTTCAATCCATTGATGGCAGCGTTCTCGTCACGCAGGTGGTGACTGCCGCAGGATGGGCAGTCCCAGCTGCGTACCTTCGGGGATAGTCCTTCGGCCAGCTTAGATCCACATGCGGAGCAGGTGCGTGTCGAGGCATGCTCAGGCCACTCGATGTAAATGCGGCCTGACCTGGCTGCCACCCACTGGACGACGAGTTTAAATCTACCGATGAGGGACTGGTCGTTCATGCTGCGGCGCATGCCTTTGCTTAAGCCGCCGCCCCTGGGTGTGTAGTCGCCAATGGCAATGATGTCGT
>VGTI01000060.1 GCA_016874735.1 Deltaproteobacteria bacterium | reverse complement strand
AAAATTATTCACGACAATTGCAGGCGCAAAATAATTTGGAGAGAAATCCTGGAAGTGTCCCAGCCGCTTAAAAGCCTGCAGATAAGCACCCTCGGGCCCATAGATTTTCGCACTGTCCACACGCTTTAGATTTGTCGGCAGGGCCCCGACGCGTGACCAAGCTGAGATGAATTTGTTTTCACTGATATCGGTTCTAAAGGGAATCGCTTGTTGAGATATCATCGCACCAACTACGACCGGTGTGGCCAGGTTTTGGATGTCCGTGACCTCAGATACGTCACCGCTCAGAACTTCTTGACGCTGCGAAAACATCGCATCGATGATGATCTTTGCCGGCCGGCGCTGGTCGAGAGCCTTGAGTAGCTGCGTCAAACCTGCCGGCGAAATCCGTGACTCACCGCGCAACGCTACCGTGGTGTCATCGACGGCTAGGATCTTTAAACGTGAGTGAACCGGAACATCGCCCTTGATGGCCCGTCTCACGTAAAAGTTAACTGGACTACCAATGTTGTGGTTTAGATAATCGCCTAGCCCTACTCTTTCCCCAACAACGATTATAAAAAACCACATCACCACCATAAAGACCGTGGTGGGGCTCAGCTTTTTGAACCATTGGGTGATTTTTTCGGAAGTCGTCATGCTCAGGTTATCGGCGATCGCACTCAAAACCTGAGGGTCACTTTGGATTTTTACTAGTTAGGGAGCGTGGCAGCCCGTTTTTAATTGTGTAGAGGGGGGCGGGAAACTACGGGCCACCACATTGTAGGAGCTCTGGGGTAGGACTACCCCTGGGGGGGACAAGGACCTATCTAGTCATGAGGATGACTATTTCTTAAATAAGTACGCAAAACACAGAATCGACGAGCTCGACGGCAGTTCCGATAATCGTTGGCACAGCAACAGACACCACCTCAGCGACCAGCTGAACACCGAGATTCAGGACGCGACCTACCGTACGCACCAGCGTCGTCAGCAGTCCACCGCGACGGCAGCCGCCGTAACATCCATCACATTCGCTACGACACCCAAAAATGTGGCCCGTCAATGCGAGACCATTTGCCTGTTTGCTAGCCTTAATTTTGTTAAGGCGAGCGGTAATGCCATTCCAAGTTGCTGTCGCCGCAGCCGTATCCTTCGCTGCCGATTGTTCGACAAACAGATTTAGCTGCGTTCTGAAAAACTCACTCTCTACTGCTGAAAAAACACCGGGGTATTGCTTCATTTTTGCGGCGAAAGCCTCGTCGATCTTCGTATGCGCCGTTGCCAAGGCTTCGTCCTTGCTGACCGGTGCCGCCACAGGGGTAGCCGGTGATACTGGGGTTTCCGAAGTTGTAGCTATTTGTTTCGAAGTCTGGGCAGCTTGAGCTTCAGCTAAGCGTGCTGTCAGGTAAGCTTGCGAGATTTGCAACTCAGAGTCGGCAACGACCTCCTCTTCACCGGCGCCAGCGGCCTGCGGCCCTGCGCCATTGGCCACTGCAGAATCGGCAACAGTCGACTTGCCGCGATCGGCACCGGCTATGCGACGCGATTCGGACCGTGCGTCCGTATTGACACCGCAACCATGAAGCACAGCTACGCCCAGTAGTGTAGACACTAAAATGCCAAGATTCCTCATAATGTCACCATTCCTCTAGGTACAGCCCCAAGAGTGAATCCCTCAGGCGCTGAGTTTTGTTTAGTTCAGAAACTTCACAATTCTTATCGGCATAAATTCATAAAACTTTAGTTTATTTTTAAAAAACGAACGGAATAGCCAAGTTAGCGAATATCTGAATACAGAAGTTCGCCGCCATGCACTGGGCGTTGGCGGCGAACAGTCTAGAGGTATGCAGACGGGCTGCCTGCGTGGCCCTAAATCTTTGGCGCGCCTATTTGATCAGTGATCCCAGACGTCAGGCTGGCGGGTATAAACATATCAGACCCGGGCGGCGTGGCCGTGAGAGTGCCTGTCGCAGTGGTGTTGTCATCGACTTCGGTAGCATCGTACTGAGGCGCTTCCGTGGCGCCATTGAATTTAACTGTACCCGTCCAGTTGTTCACGGATAGCTGGATGCTACCCTTGCTACGCCAAATATTATCCGGCGCATTGTAGTCGCCCGTGACATCTTTAAACTCGAATTTATATATATCTGAGAAGGTATCGCCAAGGCCGCCACCTAAATCAAACGAGTAGTCGTCTTTGGCGAAATTCATGCACTCATTGTCCCGCGTTTCGATCTTGTCTTTGACCTTGAATTTGCAGCCCTTGAGCTGTGAAGTACCGTCCAAGCTGGCAGTGCGACGCTTAAACTTGGTCGATATCCCACCTGGATATACTGCTTCCGCATTAGTGACGGACAAAAACTCAAGGTGCAGCGACCCCTCCTCGCATCCCGACTTAGCAATGAGATTGGTCGACATTTCACGGAAGGGCTTGCCTTGTAGCGCCGAGATATCTCCAACAGTACATGCCATGTAGAAGTATATTTCCAAGGTAGCGGTGATTGATTGAATGGTTATACTCTGGTCGGTTGCGATCTTGACGCATTTGGAGATATCTAGTGTCTTCAGCATTTTCGCCGACACTTTATTGGCATCCATCGTGAATGAGTCGAGCTCCGTATAGCACTCTTCAAATCCTGGCGGGACGTTCAGCTGCGACTCAGGTTGGTTGACGTAAAACACCCGCGCCATGTTTAAGAACTTTTCCAGCTCAGGTTGGGTTTTTTTAGCCCTGAGAGCATTCGGTGTGGGTATAATATCAGCCTCAACGAGCAGTGACCCACCCACTGGAAGAGGCGTCACCGCTGGCTGTGAAGATCCACTCGACGTGGTGCTGCGAGAATTTTCCTTGCCTTCGCCGCCCTGTACGCACCCACCTACTACTTGCACCAGCAGCATAGTGACCATCAGGTTTGTCGAGATCTTCGCACTTAACGAGGCCATTTCCATCCCCCCAACAAGTCGCACCACTAGCCTGCAAGCTGGGGTAATTAACAACCGTACCAGACACTCGGGGGGTGTATCGGCACACCCCCTAAAAAACTTCAGAAAATCTTCAAAATTTCTTCTTTTTCAATAAGAATCGAAGGGTTACAAAAACCCGGTTACTTTGGTGGCGCTGCCTCAGCTTTTTCTACATTGATTTTGGTCTCGAGCGAGGTAACGAGCGGCTTCAGGTTCAGGCAGTATTCAATGACCTCATTAAGAGCCCCCTGATTTAAGACCCGTTTTTCAATATTATTTGATAGATCGGCCGTCAGCTCAAATATCTTGGATTCATTAGCAAGTACTTCAAGAATTTTATCACCCAATTGGAACGTCAATTCGAGCGGAATATTCGGAGCGGTGCCAGTAGGTAGCTGAATCAGATTGGAACAAGACTCAAGTCGTGCATTCTGCGGAGCTGGATTTTGCGGAGCTGGATTTTGCGGCCATGGTAGCGACGTCCCTGAACCATTCAGGATATCGGCAAGCAGCGATAAACCTAGGCCATTTGGCAATGTAAAACCGCCCGGAATGGTGCCGGTGTTGCTAGGCATTTGGAATGCCGGGCTGCCCGATCCGTTTTGAGTGCCCGGAATTAGGCTGGACAAGGAGGACCAGTCGATTTTAATCGGGTAGTCTTTGCCAGTGGTATCAACAAACTTAAGTGGCTCGTTGTCTTTCAGCACTAACTTCAGGCGATCGTATTTTCCCGTCGGTATTTTGATCTCGCCTGCGATCATGGCTTTGCCGCCGGTTCCCACCCTATCCTTGATCTCGTAAATAATTTTCTCTGTCTTGGTGCTGCCATTGGCCTCTCCCACAGGAATGAGCTCGGCAGATTTAACGCCAAAGTCGAGCTGACCTAAAGTTATTGGTTTGATGTCGAGACTAATCGACGTGAGGTAAATGGTAGGTTTTGGGTCCTGACCTGGCCCCTTACTCCCGCCTCCGCCGCCCGGGTTACCTGTGTTGACGCCACATCCAAGGCCGATAAAGATTGCGGCTAGTGTCACTTTGTATGTTTTGGCTGTGATCATCTTAGTCTTGTCCTTCTCTATCGCCTTTCAGGTTGGTTAAGGCAAACGCTTGGATATTTACTTGCATCATTTCCGAAGCACCTTGGTCTTGCGATGCTATGAACATGAGATAGTTACGGAATGCTTGTACTTCTTGTTTGATACGCTTCAGTCCGTTAGGCGACACCGCAATAGTCACAGCGCCAATGTCACGCTCGTCGGGTGGTAGGTTTTCGATCGACGACTTACCGAGGTCGATCATTCTCTTATGGAACTGAGTAGCCCCGATATCGACGACCTCAGATTGCGTCTCGAAATCGTTGACCGTTTTGACGTGCCGCTGGAGTTCCGTATCGAAGCGAATAAGCCCCATCGTCTCGAGCATCGTTAGACTCTCCTGAATCTCACGCTCAGACAGGTGGAAGTTAAGTTTGCCCTGTATCCACTGAGGATCAGAGTTAAATGGTGTCACTCCCACCAGCTCAAAGATCACGGCGTGATGCCACTGGCTATAAAAGCGCAATACTTGCTCATCTGAAGTATTGCCTACACACCGGCTCTTGAGACTCACCAACTTCTGCAGATGCTTGTCGAGATCCTCAGGCTTCGAGGCATGAGTGTAGAGCACCATAGTGTCGAAGTACTGCTTCTCGTAACCGCGGAGTCCTAAGGCCTGGGTTACCTTTTGAATCGTATTACGAGTCAGCTTGCGTTGGCCTTTGATGATCAGCCACGAGACATTGCCCGTACCTAGCCCTAGCTCGTGCGAGAAGATGACGTAGGAGTAGTTGGGACGAGCAGCCTTCTCGCTTTGGTATATAGCCTCGAGATAAGGCTTATAGTCGACAAAGCCAGATGGTTTAATTGATGTCTTAAAGAGTGGTTTAGTCACTGCTCTTCCGACCTCCTTTAGGAGTTTTCGGAAACAAACAACAAAATCTTTAATAAGATTTGCGCTTCAGTGTACCGACCAATGAGAAAGACGCCGAAATTGGTGTAGTTTCAGGCATTTGAAGTTGAGGGAAAATTGCGGAAAGGGCCCTGCGACACCCTGCCAATTAACACACCCCCTTCAGTAGACCCCTCCAAACCGCAAATCAGCATCTAGGATTTGCGGAAATTTATCTGAATCAAAAAAATTCAGTGGTACTTAATTCAATAATTTCTGTTTGTTACATATTTTGCTAAAGTTGCGGAAAAAAATGCCGATAAGAGTTTTGTAAGCTGCGCAGCAGACAACAAAATGAAACACTCAAACACCCTGGAGATAACATGAAAAACAAACTCAAAACTGGTCTTTTTGTTTACGAAGCAGCAGTGCTCGCAGCCTACATGGTGCTCCGCCCCATCGGCCAAGAAGTCGCAAATGCAGTCCGCCGCGCCAGTGACAAAAAGGCGTAATCAGCCGCAAATGCGTTTAGTAGTGCGATTCAGTCCCTCAGACCCCGACTCCCCGAGGGACTAGATCGATATAGGAATAGGGAAACCGACTGACTCCCCTCCTCCGACTTGAAGGGTGCTGGCCTTAAGTGGCCAGCACCCCGATTCGTTTTGGGATGCTTTCTCATGTTGATGGGAGGATCAATCGGCGGATAAATCGGCGTGCGATTGCACATGTGGTTATTAGGTGTGTTGCAGCTCTTGATGCCTGAGTGTTTGCGCGTAAAGTGCAAAATCACGGCCGATGCAGAGAAATCGGTACATACACAACCAATGGACTGCTAGCATAAAAACGAAAAGGATGAGTATCCTATCTTCTCGATCAACCTCTATGACGAGGTAAATAGGCACGATTGAGAGGACCAGAAGTACGCTCACGAGTAAAAATTTTTCTATTTGCTTTAATCGAAAGTATTTTCCGCGACAGAGGTCAAATTCAACCCTGTGCTTCATTTTCAAATGCGCAGCTTCGGAAGGACTAAGATGTAGGTAATTCATTAAAGGCAGTAAAAATAACGTCTCAGAACTCCATGCGACAAAAAAATACAAAAAACCAACCCTCGGAGAATAGAGCGAGACAACAATGATTGAATGCCAAAATTCATTACCACGCCAAAAAAAAGGAAATGATCTCATCATTAAGATGAGATTTCTCCCACAAGATCTGAATATCGTCGGTTGCTGTGCTTGATCATCCCTGATACCAGACTGCATCTTTGTCATCAGAACAGTCGCAACAAATACAATTAAAACTACATGAACAATCAGCGCTGCGAGGAACGTTGTAAAATGATACTTGCTTGATGTAATGATCAAGACCAAGCCGATTGCAAGCAAAAGCGTAGCCAACCAGCGGCCGTATCTTATCCCGTCGGGAAGCTCCATGGTATTAACCCCAAAGTTATGAGATCAAGGTCTTCGATTGCACAAGAAGTCCATTCGACCGATTTTGATCTTCATTCTACCACGTCACCCTGCAGGTAAACCGATGTCGGTATATCGTTCTGAGCCTCTGGTGTACCCGGAGTGAAATCTGGCACATCTACGGTAAAGCTATGTTTACCGGCAGCAAGATCACCGAGGCCAAGACGGCGCGCTGGCGTAGCTGCACCAGGACACCAGGTTCTTGGAGTCAGAAATGTGGGTAATGCGTAGATCCCGTTAACAAGTGTGTTGTAGTGGCGGTATGGCTCACAGGATGGTTCACCCGGCAAGATGCGTTTGATCTCCTGACCATCAAAGTATAGATAATGCCACCGCCGATTGTACTCCTCACCACCCGCATGCGCACCGTGCGAAGATACGGTGAGAAAAATCGATGCATTCTTTATCGGTTGTGCCAGATCGAAGGAAAAAGTCTTTTTGGCTTTGCCCGGCTCATCCGTAGCGCCTGGTGTGAGTGATCTGATTTTATGGACTCCAGCTTCTGGAACCAGTGGTAATAGAAAAGGTTTAGCCTCTTCGATATAGCGAGAGTTAGATATAAGCTCAACACTTGCAGTAAAAGTTTCGTAGGTGGTTTCAGTACAGCCAGCTACCTTACCAACGGCGTCACTGGTGCCGTTGTACATCCCAGCTTCTATCCAAAAATCGACATTTTTGTTGAGTTCGGGATTCCGTAACACGCGAGCCAAATGCCCGATTTTGAATTTGTAGCTGATTTGCGTGGGCTGGACATTCTTATCGGTGAAAGGGTTGAAGAAACGCCCAATTTCAATCCGCTTGATGTCTTTATTTTCCAGCGAATCGGGCTTAGTCTTTGGCACGATGGCAAGCTTGATATCGTTACCGCCGTCGTAGGTGGCGCAACCAGCATTCTCGATGAATTTCAGTTGCATATCGCTACCAAAGTTTTCCAACTCTTCTGGCGTCACACGACGTGCAACAACAAAGTTGCTTAGCCTAACCACACCATCAGGAGTCGGTGCGAGATCCTTAGCTTTCTCGTCGTAAAACGTGACGTTGTCAAAGAGGACAAGTCTGGCATCTGCACCCTTACTGATGCCGAAGAGGCAAGAGGTGATAAACTTAACGATAGCCTTAATCAGATTGGTGATCATCGACAGCAATTGCCCGATGATCCCGCCGCCACTGGGCTTAGTCTCTACCGTCTCGCCATCACTGGGGCCCATGCATTTGTGGAGCCAAGCTTGGATGCCGCTGAGGAGTCGACCCGCCTGATAGATGAACTTCATGATGGGGTTATCAAGCGCTGAACCGGCCGCAGGAGCCCCGTCTGCTAGAGCGAGCGCTGCTGCAGCTGCCGTCTTACCTGCTGGGCTGGCGCCCTGGCCAGCCTCGACGCCTAGAGCCTCGAAATAGGCGATGCTGCGTGAGATCTCGGACTCGATGCGATTGAGATCGTCGATGAGATCGGGAGATTTCATCAGCTCTTCTTCAGTCGCAGGGATGCGCTTTTTGATCTCTTCAAGTTCTTCCTGTTTCGTCTGCAAATCTGAGAGAAGAAACTGGCCGTAATCCACAAGTTGAGCCTGGGCTCTCGCTTGCTTCTCGGCGTTGCTGCTTGATGTGTCCGTCGTAGCAGCTTGAACCACCTGCGTCTGCTGCCCACCGACGCTGTGCCGGGATTTACCCGATCCAGAAAAGCTGCCATTAGAGCAAGCCAGCGAGGCAGTTGTGAGTAAGGCTAGAGAGCGAATTTGATGTAAACGCTTCATCGACGCGATCCTGGGTTCGGGGTGGTTCCTCTGGGTTCTTCCTCTAGTGGGTACTTCCTCTAGGAACGTCGGGAGCACTCTGATGCGTCAAGCTCGTAACCTGCATTTTTCTTATCGGCGGCAATTCAGAAAAACTTTAGTTTCTTGATGTGCAACCAATAATATGAGTGGTTTAGCTAGGGTCCGTTTCCACCGGTCACGAATCCCAGTAGATTCTGTGGCACCGTTAAGATCCCCCCAAGCAGGCCAGTTGCGGTGCTAAACACCGAACCTAAGAGCCCGGATAGGCTACCCAAAGGGCCTCCTGAGTTGAGCAGGGAGGTGGAGCCAGCCGCTGTACCCGAAGCAACTGCGGGGCTGGGCGTCCAAGGCGCTGTGGCCACCGGAGCCGCAGGAGCTGTAACTGCGGGCTGACCGACGATTGGAGAGGTCACACTGGATCCGGGCGAACCTGCCAATTTTGGCGAGGTCTCCGTAGCAACCGCTTTCTCCACATCGGCGGCATCCGCCGCATTTTTGCCGCCCAACGTCGGCTTCGGCGGCATACTGGTGTCACCGCAGCCAGCTAAGGCTAAACTTCCGAAAATAAGGATCATTTGCGGCAGGAAAGAAGTAGTTTGACGTGACTTCATCGGTACCTCCAGGGTGGAGAAAAATTCGATTTCTGAATCATTTATCGGCATATTTTTAGAAAATCTTTAATAGATGCGAAATCATGCGTGACTTCTGCCTGTTGCGTGAGGCCAGCTAGATCGCCTACTGATCGATGAAAAGTAGTCTTCGCCTTTTTTTGATATCCGAATGACACCTACCGTAAAATGGAAAGGAGGCATGGAGGACACTAACTATGGCAGAACAAACTACCGACCATTTAGCTTACCTAGAGATCCTGCACGCCGTGCGCGAGCATATGAGTCTCGCCCACACCGCGACCTACCTTGGATCTAAACCACAAAACGTTGCTGGTTGGGTTACTACTCAGTCAGTACCTACACTCAAAGACTTCCGCGCCCGACTGGTGGAGGCCGCCTACTTTATCCGCGACATCCAGCAACGCCCACTCGATCTAGGGCCCGACGCTAAGAGAATTCTGGACGAGAATGCCCCCGAATTACCTCCTTGGGGTCTCACGACCGTTAGCAAGAAACCTGCAGACAGCGACAAAAAGAGTGCCTCAACAGACAACTCGTCATCCTCAGATAGCCTAACCCAAAGGCTGATGAGCAACCTCTTTGAATTCTTGACGCCGTCGGCTCAGGCTCAAGTGCAAACACGCTATCCTTACTTGTCTTGGGCTAAGTTAGCGATGCTGCGAAAGTTGATCGATGAGGATAAGCCTAAGAGATCTAAGAATGGCAAACGAGTGGTACACCCTCCAACAGTTATGATTTGGGGCGAAACCTGCGCCGGTAAGAGCACCTTGGCTAATGCCATGCTCGGTGCTCCTCTTTTTGAGGAATCACCCATCCCTGATGCTCACCGCATCCACGTTTTGACGTCCGACGATAAAGTCCTGGTGGAGGCACCGGGAACCGACGGACTTCCGCCCACCCCAGAAGAAACGTTGCAGATCCTACGCTACTTGCTTAATAGTGAGGACTGTTCGCTCTTTATCGTGTTGTCCAATGCCGCGTTTCCATTAGTAGCCAGACTAAAATTTGTCGAGCAGATCACGCATCTACCAATCAAAGTGAATCTCGTATTTAGCAAACTCGACCTATTCACTCCCGAAGATCAGGAACAGGTCAGCAGATTCCTCCGTGGACGCTTCTCCAGCTACCGTACGTTTATCTGTGGCAACAAGTTTAGCGATGAAACCGTGCTCAATGAGCTACGCACTGCCGCAGGGCTAATGGGCACAGAGCGCCTGAAACTGGTGGCCGCAGCAGCTGCTGGTGGCGGCAGCGACGGCCATGGTGAAGTTCTCAAAGAAATTGTCACTCTGGTGCGCCGCATTGCTAAACTCGGCGATCAAAAGATCAGCGGTGACACCACGTTCACCCAGCTAAAACTCTCTAAACCACAAATTGGCGCCATGCTGCTTGAGGTCGAAGACTCGTTTAGGATTAAACTTCCAGACCGTGATGCGGACCACGCTCTCCGTGGCGACGGCAATCTCAATTGGTTGTCCGAGGTCGTTAAGTCACTCCAGATCTAAAGTTCTTTGTGTTTACAATCAGTTAGTTCAGCGCCTTAGCGCCAGCCGCCGGCCCTTCGGGATCAAGCCGCCCTCGAAGGTTCCGGCCATTTCTATATCATAGAAATTCATTTTCTATTTTTAAATGAATTTTTTTCTAAAGTTTTGACCACAATCATCCGATAAGAACTTCAATAAGCGTGAAGCTCTTAATTGGCCTAGAGGCCGCAATCAGCGCACCCTAGAGAAAGGCGTCAAAGCTATGAATAACCGGAGAACGATCAGATTTTACGCCGCAGGATTACTAGCAGCCACGCTGTGGGCATGCGGCTCCGAAAAGGTGTACGTCACCGGCGACAGTCCAAAGCCCGATAAATCTGAAGATGACCCAATCGATCGACCAATGTGGGTTAAAGGAGAGGCCACACTAGAGACTGTCGACAGTAAAACCTTTGAGGACAAAATTGCTCAGCGTAACGATCACCAGATCACACCGTCATCGGCTCATGTGCAGCAGGCAGGTGCAGCGCATGTTTCGGTAGCAGAGGTGATAAAACTACGATTCCTCGAGGCACAGGCTGCAAATCCAGGAAAGTTTAGTATCGATGATGCCCAACGACTGGCAGGCCTCGTCACTAATTATGCTGAAGCCGCAAAGCGACGCGATGTTATCGGTGCCTTTTTAATTTATCAGAATATCGGGCGAGAAGTTGCCCGCATCAAAGCCGCTCAAAACAATGTAAGACTGTTCCTTTACGACAACTCCACCTTCTCCGGCCGCATCCTTAACTTCGGTAACGGTATCGTCGACGTCTTCGCCCAGTTTTATGCGTCTTTCGTTGCACTAGATCCGAGTTTGGCGGTCGGTGCTGGCGAGAGTCTCGTACGGAATATTACCCATCTCATCACGTTCTAAAAACACAAATAGAGGTAAGTTTTATGCACCCATTTACAGGAAAAGTAAGGTTCCCCAATGCGGCTCACTGGATTCTCCCTTTTTTGATGGCGGGAACGTATGCCTGCTCAAGTGCCCAGACCGGAAATGTCGGATACAGCGCGAGTGGAACTAAGCCTAATCGGTCACAAGACGGAGCCGGAGAGCCCTCTGAAGTATTAAACAAAATCCAAGTCCCAAATGATAGCGCACTCGCACCTGCCCCCGCACCGACACGCGACTTGTCTCTCGCAAAGTTGCCCACTGATTCTGAAGCTGCTGATATTATAAGATCTGACTTCAATGCCAATAATCAATCCGCTGATATCATCTATGTGGATATCCGGCATCTATCGCAAAAGGACACCGGTACTAACGAACTCGAGGCCTATAGATACGGTATCGCTAAGACCCTAAATAGCATCTCGGTCGCGCCGAGCGTGGTCAAATTGGCACCATTAGACTCGGCTGAAACAATCTTTAGAGTTAAATTATCCGATTACACACTGGCTAGCAGCTGGCCCATCATACTTAGGGACAAAAGAGCCAAAGCTAATGTCAGCCAAAACGGCGGCTCAACGATCGTAAAAGGCGACTGGCTTGTTTTTGCTGCAACCCGCCCAGAGATCTATAACTCAGTCATGCGTATTCCTGGCAACGTCAATGGACTAGAGGCAGAGTTTGGCGCAGACTACAATAAAGCTGTCTACATCAATGCCCCCGAATCGACCGTTACTTTTAACGGCCGCGTCATGCAGCGGATTCCTATCGATGTCGGTGGCAAACCAGGTGGCTACTACTGGCGTACCTATGACCCAGTCGGTCGGCCCCTAGAAAACCTCGCGTTCTCAAACCCCGAAGCGATGCGCTTTGCTACCCTACCGACTCTTTATGCAGGGGAATACTTCTTCAGTCTCCCCAACGGCCTACAAGGATACTCGCTGTCAGGATTCGTGTTCCAGACACGTCTCGATGCGCAGCTATTTGCAGCAACCGATCCACGTCGCCCTCAGGATGGTCTGACCACATGTGCCGGTGGCGCAAAGAACTGCGGATACGTGCTCAACGGTGAATCATGTATGACATGCCATGCCAGTGGCGTTAACCAACCAATCAAATTTATGGGGCTAAAGGGCATTGCCAACGAAAAAGCAGCACAGGATCTGATAACACAGGACCGGGAACGTTTTGCCTCGGCTCTCAAAGAAATGGGCTACACCAACTATCAGGGCGCGGAGCCTATCCTCGAAACAATCACCGCCTTCAAAAATAGGACTAAAGACGTCGACAAAAGGGTGCAGGCTGGTGAATTCGAGGGTGCCAGCAACAACCGCGGCATGTTCCAACGCAAGTGACCACAAGGTAAGGAGACTAAATGCATAGCAACCAAATCGCTTATGACTCTATCCACCTTGTTCGAAATGAAACTGAATCTTGGATGATGACCTACGAATACGAGCAAAGAGATGCCACCGCTAGAGTTAGCGTGCCCATGTACCTCGGTGCCGCGATACTGTACGGCGTCTTTGCGTCCGCATCCCTGACAGATATCACCGTGAGCGTATTCACCTTTCTGGCCTTGATAAATTTCACTTGGCTGATTTGGCGTATGTTTTACGACAATCACCACACGAAATCGTTGTTCCGCATCACAGTGATTAGCGATCAGGTCCTATTGGTTGCCGGAGCAACGCTTATGGTCACTCTTGCCGTCAACGACGCTGAGTTAAACACGACCCAGCAGCTCGCAGCCTGGACAATTTATCTGCTCATGGGGTTCCAGATTTGTGACGCAGTCCGGTCGACGCCATCATTGGCGATTGGCGGCGGCGTGATACACACCATCATTGCTATCGCATCCTGGAAAATTGCTGGTTACGACGAAATCACAGCCATGTCGCTATTCTTTATCATCACTAATCTCTACGGGGTACTACACAGCATCGTGCGCCTTGATCAAATCCGAGGTCATGCGAGGATTAGTATCGAGCAGGCGATTTGTCGTCAAAAAAGAGCTGGTCTACTTAATTGTTGGTGAACCAGAGGCATGGTCTTGTATACTTTTCGGGAACACTACGGCATGTGGAATGGAAGCCTTTTCCCCGTTACCAGCTTATTGTGCCACCAAGCGTACAGATTGATTAAGTGACTCAATCGATCAAGACGCTTGGTTGTGCACCAAGTTTTGCGCGCGAGCCTCTTGACGCGATCTCGAAACATAGCGCAGGTATGATTCAGCGTAAAAAGAGGATCCCATCCCCCACGTTTCAACTCTCCCTGTCCCGTGACGCACCCCCGCCTGCCCTTGTATACCTCGTGCACGACTGACTTGGGCAGCAAATCTGAGACGATCTTGGGATATCGCGAGCATTTGTCAGACTTGACTATGGCAACATTAGGACAGAGTCTGGCAACCTCCGTAATGACCTGACGCATCGCCTTGATGCGGCCGTCTCTGCGACGCCCGTATCGATTACGGGCTTTGGTGCTGAGGTTTCCAGACGCAGGCATTTTTGCTACCGCAACCGAAATAACCTCCCGAGTTGAGCCGGCTACAGCCAAAGCTATCGAAATGGGCTTACACTTAGTATGCTCAAACGTCTCCATTTCATCGAAGATCACCGTGCTTTCAGCACCTTTAGCAACACTGCGATAGGTGCGCGTGTTCAGGTGTAAAGCAGCTCGTCCCCCTAGACGGACAAGCTTCCGAGCCACTGTGATTGGACTACATCCTAATAACCGCATGCAGCCACGCTGGGAGGTAGCCTCCATTAGCTGCCGCATCAGAGCTTGAGTGAGATGCGGCTTACGCTCACGATATGTGAGCGATCCAGTTTGGGAAGAAAACGCCAATCTGCAGCGTTTGCAAAGATAACGCTGGATACGCGGCTTTCGCCCGGTTCGCCGCGAAAAAAACCCGTATTTAATAACATCACGACAAAAGTCGGGGCACACAGGGCATGGTGGTTTCACCTTTAGTCGAGTTTTCATTTCAAGCTCCTCTCGTAATCGTGAGGAGAATATCCATGAAAGCCACCCATTAAAGAAGTGACATGACCTCAGTTAACAGCGACATGTACACCATCGACCAACAATTAAGTAGACCAGCTTTGGAGGGTCACCGTAATTTTGATATCTCCAATGAGTTGATTAACACTCGATGGAGTGCCGTTTGTGTCGATGAATCCAGCGAGTTCTCCTGTGATGACTACCTTTGGGATCATGATAGGTTCGATGTTCCAGAACCACTCCATCTTTTTCAGAAGTAGTCCGTTTTTCGCTGGGATCCCGTCAAAACCCTTAGCTGCGATAGTCCAGTGTAGTACCTTGTCGAAATTATTCTCGGGCGAGAGTTTATTAGCATACGTCGTGAGGACGTCGCTTGGACCGGGGACAACCTCGATGTCAAATTGGCCTGGGGCCGACTTTTTGTCTAATTTGCTACCCGGCTCCTTGACCGTAACGGTCGTATTAACCGACTTACGGAAGTCTTTATAGATACTGGGATCCTGAACAACCGGGCCGAGCAACATGGGACGAGCTGGGGCAAAGGTCGCGTTTGCGACTTCACCAATAGACAGTATCGAGCCGTCGCTCTGGAGGTTTGAAAGCCCTGTCGGTGTGCTTCCTGCTCCAGCGGCAAGTATTCCCGCAAGGTTGACAGTAAGACTAAGGCACTTAATTTTAGCCTCAGGGAATGTCATCGTGAAGTCACTCATAACCTCTATCGAGGCCTTGCCGTTGCACACTTCATTGCCGGAGTTTGAGATCACATTGATAAGATACTTGGCTGAGGCTACCTTAGACGCCGGTTGACTGGCGGCGTTGAGGCTATTTCTTGCCAGCAGAGGCGCATGTGCTGCAATAGGCTTAGACTCACTTGCACCTGGCGCCGAAAACACAAAAGAATCTTCGGCGGCACTACAGGCCCAAAGCATCGATGTCATGAAAGATAACAGTACGTTCTTTTTTGATAGAGAGATCATTTAACATCCCCTTTCACTAGGAGAACACTATCAATAATCCCTTTAAGACCAGTGCTCCAGAATGAATCAAGCTGGCTGGTTAGTACCGCCTTTACGCCCATGTCGTAGGCTTCGACGTTCGAGAACATATCTAAGTAGATATCGTCGGCAAAGGGAATCACTAGTACCATCACTTCGAGGTTTTTAATCAAAGACTTCGCATAGGGCATCTCTTCGCCTGATTTGATGGTCAATGCGAATGCGTTATTGATGAGCTTACCATCGACGTTGATCGTCTGTGTAACCTTGATGATGCCGGTTATCGCGATTTTAAGCTTCATCGAGAAAGATAAATTTTGAATATCAAGAGTTGGCTTTTCGATCATATTTATTGAAAGATTCGCTAGGTTGGCAAGATCCGAAAGTCCACTATTGGGCAATTTAATCTCACCGGCCCCTACGCTTGCATTTTGCTTCATATAGGCTGTCAGCGTCTTGGCCATGTCCAGAATGGATTTATTCAGCCAGATCTGCGCTCGGTTTTGCCGCGTGATGGTTGGTGGATTTTCACTGCTCTTGGGCTTAACGCTAGGAGCACTCGCGGAGCTCGCGGCAACTTCGCTTACAGTACCGTCAAGATTTACGAATCCAAACGATTTGATGCCCGTGTAGTCTAAGGCACCCTCACCAACGCGCTGACAACCGAGAACCTTCATTTTAAAATTCTGCAGTGTGGGAGCCTCGGTTCTTGACTCTAGGTCAGAGCATATTTCTGAAGCGACACCTTGCAGAGTCCTTGATTCCGTGAAGATAGAGCTAACGCTCGATGCCGATTTAGTCGGGGCACCGCAGGCTACTAATAGTAAGGATAGTGATGAAATATAGCTTAGCGCGGTTCTCACGTTAACCCCCTTACTTAGTTGGTTGGCCGCCTATGGTTTCACCAATATTTTCTGGAGAGGTTTGGTCAACTTGTGCGAGTTGATTTTCGAGATCATCTTGCTTCTCTAAGCTCAGATTCAGCTCCATGGGTATCAGTCCGGTGATTGCCAATATAAGCCCGGTGGGATCTAAATTAGCAATGATTGTGATGATTTTGAGGAGACCACTGACAGCTTTAAGATTTGATTTCTGTGCGATGAATTGGCTTTTTGCATTCCCTTTTAATTTAATACCGATGATAGAAACCGGACTTGTGCTCATGGTGAACTGAATTGAGTCGTATATAAAATTGGAGTTCTTATCGATGCTATCGAAGCCCGTGCTGGTAATCGTGAAGTCCATGACGTGCTTAAATTGATATGTTGTACCTGGAGCTGTGAGGGGACGATCGTAGTAGTTCATCTTTATATTGACGTTGCCTTTTGCCGTTTTGTTACCAACCTGAACGGTGATGTTCCGCTCGGTATAGTTAAGCTGACTGAGCTGCTCGCGAGTCGCAGCTAGAAAAGAGGGGAGGAGCGGCCTTGGTGGACTGTAGGTTCCGGCACCAAGAGTTTTCAGGGCCAGTACATTATTTGCGATGACCATGGGGTCTTCACCCGCGCTTGGAGGCTGGGAAAAGGCTCCAAACATCTGCTTGAGATCAATTTTCCCTAGCCAACTACAATCGAGTCCGCCCGCTGGCACCTGTAGGAGCTGAGCTGTGCTTTTTGAGTTGAGTGCGGCATTGACCTGAACATTCATGGTGCCTTTACAGGATGGCTGCCCGGCAGTGCTGGCCTCGACCTTAAATTTTGCGTCGATCAACGACAAGGTGTCCGGTAACCCAAGGTCAGGTGGGGTGGGCTTTGATTCGCTATTATTTTTTTGTTTTGCGACATTGTCTTCTGTTGCCACAGCGTCGACTGCGCGAAGACCCGGAGCCTTAGACCCCGCAGAAACATAATCTGCAGGTTGCCCGCCACAGCCACTAAGGTTCATAGCCACTGGTAGTACCCAGAAATAGACCATTTGCCGGTGTGTGGTTTTGCTTGCCAATTTGGCCTCCGTATTTGCTGATTCAGGATTGTTATTTTTCTTATCGGCCCTGCTACGTAAAAACTTTAGCGGGATCTCAAATATCAATATTTACGGTATTTTAGCGCCGGCCAAAAAACCTAGGATCGGATTTCATGGGTAGTTTCGCGGCATTTGGCTCGATGGATTCGGATTGCAGTCGTTTAAGTGGCATAGCGAATTTGAAAATACAAAAAATAGTGACTCTTAGACTGCTGAAAGAACTAACTTTAGTAGCCATCCTCAAGAAACAACGCAAATGAGCCGAAAGGATTTGCATTGTTTCTGATACAGAGCCTTCGGGAGGCATCATGCTAGGTAAATCAACTAAAAGGCATGTGATTAGAGCATTCTTGGTCGCCCAAATGACTGTTACCGCTAGTTGTGCGGACACCAGCGCCCCGACTCCGCCGAAGGTGTCAAAAACTAATAAGAAAGAATTGACGGCAATACGCAGCACCGATCCCGGCACCACCCAGAACTCAACGGTACCTAAAAAAAAATATTGAAACCATAATCTCAGCCGGCAAAGTTTCGGGTAATGCGATAACGTCCGGCACCGTTGGGGGATCGACTGCCATTTTGACTACCGGAAATTTAATGACTAGTGGCAACGTCGGCAATGTAAGGAAAGCATCGCCAGCCAACTCGCGGAGCGAGTGCTGGTCTCACTCTGCAGAGTGCCGCGTTTGATGCTTTGGAAAAATAATCACGGATTGCTTTGAATCTGGCCAAAGTGTGCAGGAGGGTTGCGCTTCAACCGGCGTGACCTAATGGCCACTAGGCTCTCTAAGTAGCATTATAGTGTCAGCGTTGAAACCAGGGCCTCGAAGGCCAATGACAGCTATAAACGGAAGGAGCGCAACCCAATGTCCATTTATATCGGAACGGATGCCCACAGCAAGACTAGTGTTTTTGTCGCCGTCAACAGTCGAGGCAAGGAGCTTGCCTCAATCAGAACAAATACCAGTGAGAGTGGGATCTTATCATTCCTCAGGAGCCTTAGTGGCCGGAAGAGTCTAGCAGTGGAGGTGTCTCACATCACGAACTGGGTTTTTAGGACGGTCAAGAATGAAGTCGATCAGTTTGTCGCCTTTGATGCTTCTCAAATACAAAAAAGAAAAGGTCCAAAAGATGATTTCATCGACGCCCGCAACATAGCTCATCAGTTACGCGGCAACTTTC
>VGTI01000059.1 GCA_016874735.1 Deltaproteobacteria bacterium | reverse complement strand
GACTCCCAGGCGTTGCTCTAGTACTACTGCGGCTTGTAAAGGGAGTGTGACAGCGGCTTCGCCGAAATGATCAGAATGCACTGCCGGCTTGCGCCAGAATCGGATGTCGACTTCGTCGGAATACACAATGACACGGTAATCGTCACTCTGGCCGATTTAATCGACTCTGCCGGTAGCGCCGATATACGTCAACTTGCCAAAGCGCTTGGACCTTTGATCGAGCATGAAGCCCCGGAGCAAGTAGTAGCCCATGATATCGGCCTAACTGTGACGATTTTGGCACTACTTTTCAGAATTAAACGCGGATTCCAGCTGCCACGGTCAGTCATCCTTTTCAATGGCGCATTTTCAGGATTTGACGTCCTCGTTGCAAGGCACCCAATTTGGATTCAACTTAAAAGCACGAATAAGATTGCTCAAGAGTTGGCGTCCAAGGGCGTGGTGATGGACGACCGGCTTAAGCAGCATTCGTCGAAAATCAGGTCAATGTACCGCCAAATCATTGCTGTAAGCTTGCTAGACAAAGTTTCCAGCATCATAATCGCCAAGCCTGTAAAAACTTTACATTGGCCGATCAAAACCCTAATCATCGAGGGTGTGAATGATCCCTATATTCCTCGCTCGGCAATTGATCAGCTCGCGACAACCCTTGCCGTCACGGAGCGCGTCATTGGATATGAGGGTCATTTTCCATACCTAGGAGATAAAGTGAAAATTCGCAAGCTGGTGGACGAATTCAGTTAATAATCGCGATTCTCAAGAAATAATATAATAATGTTAAATTGTAAGGCCTCATCTACATCAATCTAATTTGGCACTAGTGATCGATGCAAGGTTCGCGTTCTGGATTCAAGGTAGCCGGATAGCGCGAAATTTCCCAACAAGTTAGCATCTCAAGTCATTTTTAAATGATAACGCGTGCCTTTGCCGCTACCAGTCTTGGTCAACGCTCCTATAGCCACTAGAGCGCCTAAGTCACGAGTTGCGGTCGCACGAGAGGTTCGAGTAATACTGATATATTTCTCAGCACTAAGACCTCCCTCAAATCCGCTGGATCCAGCATTAAACATTCTCGTGAGCGCCTTGAATTGGCGCTCATTGAGATCATTGGAGTGCTGAGTCAAAAATTTATTTTTTGCGATTACGAACTCAGTTGCCGCAATGGCTGACTCCTGGGCGTTTAAAACCATCCGTCCGAAGTATTGGATCCATTCATCGATTTGCAGCGACTTACTAGCCTTTTGTAACATATCGTAGTAGCGGCGACGCTGCTCCAGTAATACTTCCGAGAGTGCTAACAAAATCGGCTGTTGCAAAGATTGGGCGAGAGACTTGGCCACAAGAGCGCGACCGATACGACCGTTGCCATCCTCGAATGGATGGACAGTCTCGAAATATAGATGTGCAATTGAGGCTCGCACGAGTGGTGGCAGAGTATTCTCGCGCGATGGTGCACTCGCGTTAAACCAGTCGATAAAAGCCTCCATTTCTGCTGGTACCCGCTCCGAAGGAGGAGCCTCAAAATGGACTTGAGGCTCGTGTGCGGGTCCGGAAACTATGACCATGGGTTCCTTATGGCGACGGTAATCTCCGACGATGTCAAGATCACGACGCTCTCCACACAGCATGACATGCCAACTGCACAGAGTGTCTTTTGATAAATCTGCTTTGAAATCGCGATATACCGAAACCATCAGCTCCGCCACACCTTCTTCGGTCCGTTTGCGACTGGTGCGACTCGCGACAAGTCCGAGGCGTCGCTGCAGTGAGGATTGCACGCTGGCACGGTCTAGTTGCTCTCCTTCAATGGCGCTGGTTGTGATCGCCTCACTGGTAAGTACCTCTATGGTGAGTTGACCTCTGTCAGCGTCATCCAGATGCCGCCAAACACCTAGGAGTAGCCCAGCATTTTTTTGAAGCATCGGCTCTAAGTCTACTGAGACGTTTTTATTGAATTTGAACCGTGGCCAATCTTTTTCCTGCCAGTTCCAGCACTTAGAGTCATTCACGAGGCATACCTCACAGGGATATGACTCATATTATCACATTTTATGATGCATAAATCCAGACGATATGCCTCACCAATCTGCTCTTTGTCACAAAGCATAACCGCGGAGTTCTCACCGATGAATTGCTGGAAAGCCTTCCCGAAGTCGATCGTTCATCATGTTTTTCGTTACGCCAATAGCAATCGCCAACATAGTTCTTTGTCATGATCCGAGTTAAGGGCTCAGAGCTGGCAGGAAAAAGCCAAGAGGAACCTGCTGAAAGGTCTAGTTTAGTCTGAATATGGGAACCCATATTCAGACTTACCACACTAAGCCTGAATACAGATTTCACGAGTGAATATAAGCCTCCAGCTCACCTGTAGTGCCCAAAGTGGGTATCACTGGTGAAGTACTTCATAGGCGTACCGCCGCTGTAACTCTCTTAGCAACATTTGTATGTCAATTCATCTGACAATGCTTCGTAAAAGCTCAGGATCTGGCTCAAATCGTTGCGACAATACAACCAACTCATCTGGATGCTGGTGATCAGCTAAACTTGCTAGCTGATTAAGGTCTAACCCAAAAAGATCCGCGCTCATGGTAGAGGGCTGGATACTCATGGCTACGATATTCCCTACAGCGTCTTCAAAACCCAAGGATTTGGTCCGATGGATTCTCCCTGTAGAGAGAATCTGATGACAAAAGCGATCACCGATAGCGTTATTCACTCTCCAGAGAGAATACCCTTGATAAATGACATGAAGGCGACTATATTCTCTCTATAGAGAGAATTGAGGGCGTTAATGCATGTAATCATAGGCAAGACGGCAGATCTAGGGCCCGCGCTGCGAGAGCGTAGGCTAGCGATCGGCGTAACGCAAAAGACTCTGGCGGACTATTGCCAGCTTTCTCACAATCGAATCAGCAGGATCGAGCTTGGCAACACCGACGTCAAGCTTTCAACTCTCGTCAAGATGGCGAAATATCTCGGACTCAAAGTTGTGCTCCAAGGTGAACCTTGAGATACCTCAACGTCTTTTACGAAAGTCAGCTTGTCGGGCGCATGAAAGAGGACGACGAGCTCGTCTACTCTTTCGAGTACGCAGACTCGTGGCTCGCGAGTGACAATCGCTTTGCGCTAAGCCTTGCGATGCCCATGACCCAAAAAGTTTTCGGGAATCGCATCACGCGCTCATTTTTTGAGAACTTGCTTCCCGAAGGCGAAGTCCGGGAGCATCTGCAGAGCACGCGCGGAATTTCCAGCGACTTCGACTTTCTCGAGCAGTACGGTCGCGACTGCGCTGGGGCGATCATCGTCACCGACCAATCGGCCTTTGTACCTGGTGTTGGTCCGACGAAAGCGGTCCCGGTTGACATGGAGCGCGTCTACGCCGCGATTAGTGATCGCCAACCTGTCGCTGACGTCATCGCGGAGATGGATCCCGGATATTTGTCGCTTGCGGGTGCTCAGGATAAGTTCCCGGTGATCTATGACGGAACCACTTTCCTGCTACCTACGCGGGGCGCGCCGACGACACACATTGTCAAGGCGCCTATCCAGCGCTCCGGCGTCAAGGAGTCCGTATACAACGAATATTATTGCATGGAGCTCGCACGAGCTGTAGGTCTTTCCGTTCCGAAGTGCTCGCTCGTGGACGGTCCCCACACTCTGTTCGTTGTCGAGCGCTATGATCGCTACGTTGACGACAGCGGCGTCCATCGGATTCATCAACAGGACTTCTGTCAGGCGCAAGGGATCACGAGCGCGTCGAAGTACGAAGACAAGGGTGGTCCTTCTCTCAGGCAGAACTACCAGCTGATCAGGGACAGCGTACGTCCTGACGGCATTATCAGCAGCGTGCAAGCCTTTCTCGATTGGATCGCATTTAACCTTATCATCGGTAACAACGATAGCCACTCCAAGAACATCTCGTTTCTTTTGCGCGAGGGGCAGAACGAGCTAGCGCCCTTCTACGATCTCGTGTCGACTGCAATTTATCCCAAACTCAAGCCGACTTTTGCGTTCAAGATCGGCGACCGCAACGAGTTCTCAAAGATCGGCGCAAATCAGGTCAAGCAGCTCGAGGAGAGCCTTGAGATCCGACCTGCCACCTTTCAGCGTCGACTGGCTAGCATCAGCGAAAAAGTCATCGCCGCTAAGGATCACCTCGCCAAAGAGGTCTGTGCAACGCACTCCGAGGCTAAGATACCGCTACGGATCAGCGAGCTGATCAATACGCGGCTGCGCAGCCTAAAGGTCCAGGGAGCGCTTTAGGTTGGTGAACTTTCAAAGACAGCCTGCAAAGTACTCAGATATTGGGATCGCAAAACCCAGGTCGCGGTATCAGTTAATCTCCGTCACTAAACGATTAGCTGGCTCGTAGCTCAGCATCAGGGTATCGGCTAGTTCATTGGCAGTCATATTTGGAGAGTCGCGCAGCAGAAGAACTGCGCCAGTTCACCAAGTCGTTCCGTATAGAATGCGTTGGCGAAGCTGCTCATTGCGCCTGAGCAAGTTCTCCTCCGTAAGCAGGTCGCTGTCTCTAAGCGGGAACGCCAACTTTGGTATACGAAAACCTTCAGAAGCGGACAGGCCAAGAAAATAGCCCTCCTGCTCAAGTTTCTGGTCCACAAGCGCAGCTAACCTAGGCTCCGCGTAAAACGGGGCTGTCAGGGGTCTCGGATTAAAATGCTGGAATCGCCTTGGATCAGCCGCTCTCAGGACATGCATCGATAATCGCAGCACGGCTTGCTCGCCCATTTCGGCCTCGAAAGCCCTCGCCATTTTTAGAAGCTTAGATGGATTAAGCAAATGGTGTCGCTTAGCCAACCAATTGAGGAGCACCGCAAGAAAACGCCCTAAGCGCAGATCGCATAGGCCGATAAGGTAAGTACCGAAAACTATCGCCGCCTCGGTATCCACGGGTTCCTGTGGAACCGAAGAGAGAGAAGTTATCCCTAAAGTCCATGTGACCCGATCAAACATAGCCATTAGCTCTTCGGGTGTTTTTGTGCCGAGTGTTTGTAGTGCCTTTCGGTATCTCATCGAGTCACCTATTGTTTATACCAATACCCATACCGGCATGTTTGCAGGATAACCTGAGCGCATGATCAGTAATTTCCCTAGAACGCTGAAAATGTGCAACTCAAGGTACATACGCGACGGTCAATTTTGTGGCTGCCACCTACATGCCTATCTAGTAGAGCTTCAGATCTTCCGACAGTTCGACTAGGTCCTGCATGGCGCCTTCCTGACGGACTGAGCATCGCACCTGATAGTCGATCAGGTCTTCCAATCTGATAAGCCGATGCTTGCCCACTAGACGATACGGTAATGCGCCACTCTTAAGCAGCCTGATCAGAAAGGGCCTAGACACACTTAGAAACTCGGCAGCCTCCTGAGTGGTCATCTCTTTTTGACCAGCAATAAGAGTCAACGCATGACCTTCAGCGGTTGCTCGAAGCATTGTAACCAAGAGTTGAACGACGCCTTTGGGAAGACCGAGATGCGCAAACACTTGTTCCACGTCATACGGTCCGGTTTCCGCCGATCCCCCTTCCTGAGGACTGATCCCTCTTAGAGCCGCCTTAGCTAACGCGATATCCTCAGAGCTGGGTTTAAATTGTGAAGCTTTCATGCGGCGGCTCCCCCCTGTGTCACCCTTGCTGGGACAGGACAAGCGGCTTAGTATCTTCCATAGTCCAAATAGCAAAAACTCCGTCTAAATCGCCTGTGAATATTCTAGATCCGTCCATAGACCAACCTAAAACCTGAAAACTTACAGGGTTTAATGCGGCTGCCACTGGAGACAAACACTCGTTCGTAATATCCCACACACACAGAATGCCGCCCTTATCTACAGAGCTTAAGTAACGTCCACATGGACTAAATGCAGCGTCCACTACGAGATGGCTGTGACCCAGAAGCTCCCGCGGCTTAGTGCCCTCAGGACTTTGGTTTTTAAAACTCCATACTGCAACAAGAGCTCCCCCTGATACAGCCAGTTGTTGCCCCCCAGAATCCCAGGCCACTACCTGTACTTTTTCGTCATACCCTCGCATGGCAAGTCCGTTTTCATCCTCATCTACCAACCAGACTCGAGCGGAGGAATCCTGACACCCTATGGCCGCATATGTGCCCTGAGGTGAAAGCGCCAGCCTGAGCATAGCCACGGGATAGTTGAAGCCGCCCACGACTTGCGCGGGAATCCTGTCAGCGACAGCGAGACGTAGGCACTGGCCGTTGGTTGTCAGCACGAGCTCACCATTTGGACGCCATGCAAGGCCGGTAATAGCCCCGTTTGCACTATAGGCTTCAAACCATTCTCCGCTTTCAACAGCGCCCAAAAAGATCTTTCGGCCCATAGCTGCTGCCAAAGTGGAGAAATCCTGCCAAGCCACATGTTCGACCCACTGTGAACCACATGGCAGAGAACGTAGCAAGCTCAAATCATGCGCATCCCATATCCGCACAGACCCGTCTTGTCCAGATGTCGCTAAGCGCCTTCCGTCTGGCGACCACTTTAGATCCAACCCACCACCATCATGGGCCATCACAGTCTTAGCAAGTGTGAGACTTTCACCTTCCAAGAGGTGAAGTTGACCGTCGTAGGTCAAGGCTGCTACCCGTGCCGTGATTGGACTCCATACTCCGCGAACAACACTTTCACGAAAACTGTACCGAGCCGATGGCACCATTCGCCTGACACTTATTGTATTTTCGGAGGTCATGCCAAGCAGCTCCTGAAGTCACGGTCCAAGGCCACACCGTCGAGGTTTTTCCCTACAAAAACCATCTGATTGATCCGTCGTTTTTCACCCCATAATTGTTCCGGAATCCCGTCAAATAACATGTGCACACCATGGAAGACAAATCGCCGCTCCTGCCCCTTGAAGGCCACGATGCCCTTCATCCTAAAAATATCAGCACCTTTCTCCTGCAGCAGTCGCGATACCCACTGACTGGTCTTCTGCTGATCAAGATCTCCCTCGAACTCTAGAGACACGGAAGAAATCTCCGAATCATGTTCGTGTTCGAGATTGTAGGACTGTTCAAATACAGCTGTCAGCGCAAGTCCATTCTTCTCAAGGCGCAGGTTAAACTCCTCTGGCCGATGCTGGGTGAAGAGAATATAACGACCGGGAGACGATACCTGCAGATAAAGGCGGAGAGACTTCGAAGTCTTGACCTCAAAGAGGTGCTCTCCAGGAGTGACTGACGACTGATCTGCAACAGCTAAATATTCTTGAGCAGAAAACGTCACTACGGCTTTCTCACGCGCCCTAAATAGGTTCTCTGCCGACAAGTCCGAAATCGGTAAGAGAACCATATCCATCGTCGGGTCCGGACCCGGATCTAAATGCAGGTCATAACAACCATCTGCTAAATCAAAAATTCCCGACCATTCAAAAGGCACTTCGGGCTCGAGAAATTGCGGTTTTAGCTCGAGGATTCTACGTAGATCGAATGCACCTATGTCCAAAACTTTTTCTACCGATACCTCAGACTTGACTGTCCGTGAAATATCGCAGAACGCATTTATGGCTCGAATCTTTCTTTCGATCCGGTCCACATCAGCAGACTCGACCAGATCGACCTTATTTAGCAAAATGCGGTCCGCAAAGGCAATCTGCTCTTTTACCTCGTCATTAGAGTCCCAATGCAAATCCAAATGCTTAGCGTCGACCACCGTCACGATACCATCTAGCTGCCAAGACTCCTGCATGTCGGGGTCAACAAAAAACGTTTGTGCGACGGGTGCTGGGTCGGCAAGACCATCCGTCTCAATTAAAACATAATCGAATTTATGGCGCCTTTTCTGTAAATTACCCAGTATCCTAATGAGATCGCCCCGTACAGTGCAACAGATACAGCCATTATTCATCTCAAATATTTCTTCGTCGGCATTAATCACCAATGCCCCGTCAATGCCAATCTCGCCAAATTCATTCTGAATAACGGCAATACGCTTGCCGTGATGCTCGGTCATGATTCGATTGAGTAGCGTGGTTTTTCCTGCCCCAAGAAATCCAGTCAGAACGGTAACAGGAATTTTTCCGAGTGGTGCCTCTGTCATATTTAGCCTTTCATTATCCGGTTGGATCACCATCTAGTACACACGAAGCAAATAAGTGTAATTCTTGCGAACACCTAAACCAAGAGACCCGCTTTACGGAGATTTCCCGCGATCAAAGCTTGATCAGGATGGTCCGCAATAATTTGGTATCCATCCCGCAATAAAAGAACAGATTTAATTTCCTTGGGTAGCATCTGAACATCGTGAGAAACCCAGACAACCGCTGTACCTCTTGCATGTACTTGGGTCATAACCAAATCAATCAATATCTTGGCCGCAACGGGGTCTAACCCAGATGTGGGCTCGTCCAACAACAGTAGTTGACACGGAGCCACTAGTGCCGCAGCTAGGGATACCCTCTTTTTTTCACCGAAACTCAGTCGGGACAGAGGTCTATCAATAAGATACGAAATGCCAAAATCAGCAAGAATCTCTCCCGCTTTGTGGCATGCTTCGAGATGTCCAAGGCCTTTATGTCTTAGCCCCCAGATAATGTCTTCTCTTGGGGTCGAACCAAAAAACGAATCGTCAGGGTTCTGCGGCACAAAACCCACAGCACCAAGCGCTCGACGATACCGAACGCGGTGCTTTTTGCCGATAGTAATTGATCCCCGATGAATGGGGCACAGCCCACATATGGTTCGCAAAAGAGTGGTCTTGCCTGATCCGCTAGCGCCACCGAGATAAAGGCACTCTCCCTTATTGAGCGAGAAGTGAATATCATGGAGAAGCGGTTCTCCCGAAGGAGAATTGACATAAAGATGTTCTACAGACAGCATCTTTTGAGACCAAGAGGACGAAAAATCGTTCAGCTCTCCGTCTGTTGCACAGCACTCCGAGTCTGGCGGATCCACTTCATTACTCGGCCGGTAGGATTGTCTGAGTAGGCGGGCATCATCCAGTCGGATGGACTTCTGGAATGCGTTGACGACCCCACCTGCTACGGCCAATGCGACATTTTCCGGCCTAATGAATGCCTGTCCGACACGCACAAAAGCTACTTCAAAACGTTGCTCGATATCTTTTAAAAGAAGTTGGCCATGCAATAGCCCCTCATCAATCCAAGCAGCAACCCACCGCAAGGATGAAGAATCAAGATAGCGACGTTTTAGATATGCCCAGGAAACAGTTCCACCAAACCAGGACAGGATCGCTGTCGCTCCGACAGACTTCAAAAAAGGTAGCCATAAGGCACCACTGGAAACCCCAAACCATGCAAGAACGCCGTACATAAGTGCAAAATTCGCTGTCAATAGCCAAGGCAACAGACTTCGTATTAGACCTGTGCGCTCTACAATATTTAGTATCGTAGCACCTAATGCGACCGCAAGTGCATCAGTCCACCGTTTTGTTATTAAGATGAAACAAAGCCCAAATAGTAAAATAAAGATCCTGGATGGCAGTGATATCCTGAGTCTACCCCGCCCCCGATAAAGAGCATGGATGGGGTCAAGATGCATGGGGCGGCACCCCCTTAGGTCTAAACTCATGATTTTTAAATGACTGCCAATGATGAAAGGTGCTACCCACAGTGCATCCAGCAACAAAAAAGCCGAGGGAAAAGACAGCCAGTTCAATTTCGCCTTGAATCCAAGGAAAGATATCCTTGGAGATCATTCCAAAAGACTCCGCTGTCTTGGCAATGACAGCATCATCAAGACCCGGAAAATCTCCGGCATAAGCCTCGATGCCTCCTCCAGAACCGAGTAAAATGAAGATCAAGAACAAAATACCTTGCGTACTTAAAATGGGTCTCTTAAGTGCAAATCGGGTCACAAAGCTGTGAGGAAGATACTCCGGATTCTCACGGGCCAGTCGAAGAACTATCGCGGTACTGACGCCCCCTTCAAGCAGAGAGAGAGGAGCTTGTACTGGGAAGAATCCTGCTGCCACTGCGCTGAATACCCGCAGAAAATCTTCACTTTCTCCGAGCGCCCACCCCAAAAGCAAGGCGTCTCCAACATATACAGCCAAACTTCCCAAAGTGCACGACACGAACAGGCTCAATTTAAGTGGAATCCGTAGTTTTCTCCCAATCGTCATCAGCGCGATAACACAAATCGGCCCAACTACCCCGAGTGTCAATACATTAGCGCCCAGTGTCGTCAGCCCACCATGAGCAAAAAACAATGCTTGGAGAAGTAGGATACACGCAGCCAATGCAGGGACCACGGACCACCCAAAGAGCAGTGCAAGTAGTGGCGTTGCACACATGTGAGATGTGGCCCCTGCAATTGGTACAGGAATAGGTAATAGTGTTACGGCAAAGCAAAGTGCCAGCGCCATCATGAATAGCGGCCTCTGTGGGGACGAAACATCGACATTACCAATCATTCGACGAACTTTTTTAATGCTCGCCACTACAAAAGGCACGGCGAGAATACTTGTTAAAAGTGCAGTTTTGGCTGGCAGTATACCTTCGGCAATATGCATTGACCGCGTTCCCCGTAAATGATAACCGTCTATCAACTGCAGAATTTGATAACAGACTATCAATAACAAATACAAGGGAAATTCTCCGTGGAACGTCGCACTCGCCAAAGAGACGCCATTTTTGCGGTTCTAAAAGATGAAGACCGACCTATGAGTCCCAACGAGATCCTTGCCAAAGCGCAGGATTTCGTCCCCGGTCTGGGTATCGCTACGGTCTATCGAGCGCTCAAGGGCATGCTGGAAGAGAAAGCTATAGTAACAGTGGATCTTCCAGGCATGGTCCAACGCTACGAACTCAACGGCAAACACCATCATCATCACTTTCTCTGCCGACTCTGCGATCGCCTTTTCGAAGTAATGGGCTGTCCAGGAAAATTAAATTTGAAGTTACCCAGGGGTTTTACGACCGAAAGCCACGAAGTTATTCTGAAGGGGATTTGTGATCAGTGCACGGCGTAGATCAGAAAGGACTCGAACGATGTCGGCATCAGTGTCAAACCTAGTAGGACAAAACATATCCATCGTGCTTTGGGCGTCCGCTGCTAGCATGATGATGTCTGGAGTCTCAGTTGGATTAGCAAGGACGTGGAGTACTCCCGAGCGGGTCAAGACGTTATTGAGCTACGGGACTGGCTATCTTATGGCGCTAGCGGTTTTTGAACTCACTCCCCATGCTTGGCATAACCTTGATCAAAACCCACTGCATCTTGCTCTGCTGGCCTTGATCGGCGCGATCTTAGTATGGCTATCTGAGCGAGTCTTGGCTACTCGACGAAAAAAGACAAAATTTAAGCCCTTCATTCATTCCAATCACCACAGCCACCCATCCCCACACTCCCATCGAGGGAAACTCACGATTTCCCATAAGGCGTGTTGCGGATTTGACTCATTCAGTAAATTGGACCAAGAAGTATTCTTTTCGGTGGTAGCCTGCATCTGCCTTTGTGCATTTTTTGATGGCGTTACGTTATCTGCTGCCCTCCTAGCGAACCCTGATAGCCCGACCTACGCTCTTTCGGGGGTACTAGCCCATATGCTTCCCGAAGTGGTGGTGCTCGGGCTCATGACGCGCTCGCAATATGCGTCAACCAGGAAAGCGACTCTTTACTGTGCTGGAGCTATCCTACTTTTTTTTCTCGGCAATGTTGCCTCACACCTGACGGTTCTAATTGGCCTATCAAAAGGGGCCATTCTGGCTACCGCAGCCGGCATGATGACCTATATATCAATCGCTCACTTGATCCCCAAATTTATTGACCGTCGAAGGGACGTGTTCTTCGCAACCCTGGGATTTGCAACATTTCTGCTGACAGATTTATTGCATTTTCATCATCCCTAAACAGACTGATAAGTTTATACCACCTTTTCTTATTGCAAGTAATTTGCAATTATAACTACGGTGCTAGCCTCACTCTCAGAGACGCCTCGCATCCTTTGACCAGTTTGGTTGAAAGTCCACTTGCATTTTCAGCAATGATTCGCCCGTAAGACAAAATTTCTCTGAGGGTTAGCCCCTTGCAATACTGAAATGGGGCTTCAGCTTTCACCTGAGTTGGTCTGTTATCTGCAAGATTTACCATAACTGGAGACTCGAAGATGCCCCTATACGAGTACTGCTGTGAAACCTGTGGTCTTAATTTTGAGGTATTACAGAAGATATCCGATCCAATTTTAGAGAGGAGAGAAGCATGCGAGGGAAGACCGTGTAAACTTCGAAAAAAATTAAGCCCCTTTGCCGGTCATATAGTCGGCCAAGTGCCTCCCCCAAGCACCACCAGCGAAATACCGCAAGAGACAGTCTTTAGTCCCGCCCCTCCAGAAAACGATCCGGTGCATATCTGCTCAAAATATTGCTCCCATCACACAAGAAATGGTGACTAAAATTTGATGCCAGACAAAAAGAGTTCAACGCGTATCTGTCTGAAATCTGACTCTTCTCTTGAGTGGGCCCAATCTAGACTCCCTAAAAAACAACGATAAGGATACTTGACAACTGCACTGACCTAGACTGTAATGCAAATCGTTTGCATTACCGAATTGGCATTTCACCTGCGCAAGTATCCAGACATTCAAAAACAGCATATCTCGTATCATGCTCTCGGAATTTGAAGCGAGGGTACAGATGAATGGCAGTTGTCCCATTGCATTCGACCTGATAGTCCAGGACGGAACGGTCGTCCTACCTTGGCTCGCTGCCAAAATGGATATCGGTATTCATAATGGCAAAATTATGGAAATTGGAGATCTTTCTGATGTACCGGCAAAGGAACGGTACAATGCGGAACACCTACACGTGCTACCAGGTGTCATTGACTCTCAAGTTCACTTTCGCGAACCAGGCATGGAATATAAAGAGGACCTTGAATCGGGTACCGCAGCTGCTTGTTTGGGTGGTGTGACCTCTGTCCTTGAGATGCCAAATACCAATCCTCCTACGACAACCATCGAGCAATTGGCATATAAAATCAAAAGGTCTCAAGGGCGAGTATGGACTGACATAGCTTTCTTTGCAGGAGGATGTGCGGACAATATTAGTAACGTATCCTCCTTGGAAGAGGTGACTGGAAGTGCTGGTATCAAGATCTTTATGGGCAGCTCAACCGGGAGTCTTCTCGCAGCTTCCGACGATATTCTACACGAAATACTTGCGCATTCCCGTCGCCGTGTGGCCATTCATGCTGAGGACGAATTAAGACTAGTCCAAAGAAAGGAGTCCCTCAGTCTCTCAGACGGCGGCGTGGCCATGCACCCTATTTGGAGAGATCCGGAGTCGGCACTTATCGCTACTCAACGAATCCTTCGAATTGCATCTAGGACACGAAAGAGGATCCATGTACTGCACGTATCAACTGCCGCGGAAATGGCTGTGCTCGCACAGCACCGCGCCACAGCAACGGTAGAAGTAACACCGCAGCACCTCACTTTGAGTGCTCCTGGATGCTATGAGCTTTTAGGTGCAAGGGCACAAATGAACCCCCCGATACGAGAGCTCCAGCATCAAGAAGCCCTTTGGAAAGCAATCGACATGGGATTAGTAGATACCATCGGTTCAGATCACGCTCCTCACTCTTTATTAGAAAAAGCTTTGCCATATCCAAAATCTCCGTCTGGACTACCAGGTGTTCAGACGATGCTCCCAATCATGCTTACCCACGTAAATAATGGGCGTTTAAGCCTCCTACGTATGGTTGATCTGCTATCATCAGGCCCTGCGCGAGTGTACAGCATAGCTAAAAAAGGCCGCATCACGATCGGTATGGATGCCGATCTCACTATCGTCGACCTAAAGCGAAAAGTTATTCTTCGAGACGAGATGATGGCTACCAAGGTCAAATGGACACCTTTTGCAGGTATGGAAGTCAGAGGATGGCCGGTCGCAACCATATTGAGAGGCAATATTGCCATGAGAGAGGGTGAGTTACGCGGGAATCCTCGAGGAAACATTCTCGATTTTGACGGCTGGACCAAGGCGATCCATGGGAAAACATAGGGTAAAAGTATGCTCAAACATTGAAATTGACGGCGACACTATGTGATTCGTCATGGACAACAGGAAAATCTGAAATTGGAAATCGCAAAATACCTAAAAGATCTTATTTTGATTGGCGGTTTAACAGGCCCAGCTAAAACAGCGTTAGTCTACTCCATGGCATCACGCGCAAGAGGCCCTAAGACATTATTGTTACTCACCAGTGTCCATCAGCATCCCCCAATCGCAGAAAGATCCCCAGAGAATCTGATCGTAAATCGACTACCAAACGGATGTATCTGCTGTACAGCAGTAGATGAATTGCTTCAAATTCTCGACGAAAAATCGACTGATTCAATGATCGGCTCTGTTGTGGTGGATTTATCTGATTTGGTGGATATTGCAAAACTTCTGATGCAACTAAAACAGCGCGATATCGCGATCTCCTATAAAATTATCGACCCATTGATCGCAATCGATAGATCTTGCCGATTCTTTAAAAAAAAAGGCGAGATCCCTTTGATTAATCGGTTGATAAATGCGAATTTCAGGTATTTTGTTTTCTCCGAATCTGACCAAAAGGATGTCGCGACTGACAACTTCAGCTATTTGATCTCTCGCGTAGGGCCAGAAAATGTCCGATTTATGCAGTCAAAGTGGCCAGTATTATCGGAACGCAGCCAACTAAAAGTAGAGGCAATAAATTGATACTTAGCGACAAAGAGATTCGAAGCGCTCTCAACTTGAAGAGAATCATAATTGCACCTTTTGAGGCTGAACATCTCGGGTCAAACAGCTATGATGTTCACTTAGGCAAAATACTTGCCGTCTACGACAATAGTACTTTAGATGCCAGAGTGGAAAATAAGGTAACTTACGTTGAGATTCCGAAGGACGGTTACGTTATTTATCCTGGGAAGATCTATTTAGGCGCGACCTTGGAGTATACCGAAACCATCGATTACGTGCCTTTTCTCGAGGGAAAGTCCAGTACCGGACGTCTAGGTATATCCGTGCATGCAACGGCTGGCAAAGGAGATGCCGGATTTGCGAACCACTGGACGCTAGAAATTTCTTGTATCCAGCCAGTACGAATTTACGCTGGGATGCCAATCGCTCAGATAATCTACTTCGTAATACAAGGTGAAATAGAGACACCCTATACCAAAAAGAAAAACGCAAAATATACCGCGAAAAATCATTTGCCGCAGCCTTCTGCAATGTGGAAGAACTTTTTGAAATAGAATTTCTAACCCAACTATGGGGACTGCTGATATGCAACAAGATTTAGATGCAATTATTTCGAAACTGTCCTGTCCGAGCAGGACATTACCCGTGACCGTACTTTCTGGGTTTCTCGGCGCAGGAAAAACGACCCTTCTTAACCATATTCTAAACAATAGGGAGGGATTAAAAATCGCTGTCATTGTAAATGATATGAGTGACATCAATATTGATGCCTTAATTGTAAATCAGGAGGGAGGCCTAAGCCGAACTAGTGAGAGTCTAGTCGAGATGAGCAACGGATGTATTTGCTGCACCCTACGGGAAGACTTACTGATAGAGGTCACAAGATTAGCCAGGGAGGGGCGTTTCGATTACCTTGTGATTGAATCCACGGGCATTTCAGAACCCCTACCAGTTGCAGAGACATTTACATTTCGCGATCAAAGCGGGACATCTCTTAGCGATATCGCGACGCTTGATACCACAGTAACAGTGGTTGATGCTGGCGCTTTCCTCAAGGATTTTGGCAGCACGGATTCTCTGCTTAGCAGGGAAATTGGTCTCGATGAAAAAGACACAAGAAGCTTGAGTGTTTTACTTGCCGATCAAGTTGAGTTTGCCGATGTCATCGTCGTAAATAAATCCGATCTCGTCTCGTTTGCTGACTTAGAAAAACTAAAAAGCCTCCTAAGCCAATTGAATCCGGATGCCCGCCAGATCATGACTATTCGAGGAAGGGTAAATTTAGGCGATATATTGGGAACCGGTCTCTTTGATATCGAGAAAGCGCGCAAAGCCGCTGGATGGCTGAAAGTAATGCGTGGAAGCGAAGTTTCGGAAGCGGACTCATACGGTGTCAGTAGTTTTTCTGTTCAGGAGCGTCGTCCATTTCATCCTGAAAGGCTTTGGACTTGGCTGAACGACGCTAGTTTTTGGCACGGCATCTTAAGATCGAAAGGAGTCTTCTGGCTTGCTTCTCAGCCAGCGATCATGGCGCTCTGGTCCAGAGCAGGTGGGCACATGGAGTGGGCTCCATTGGGAACGTGGTGGGCATCCATACCCAAGTCCAAATGGCCTGATGATGCGAATTTCAACACTTGGATGGAAGGGATCTGGAAGAAGGGCTTCGGAGATAGACGAAATGAGCTCGTTTTCATTGGTGTGAATATGGATCAGAATTCAATTCGAAAGAAAATAGAATCATGTCTAGCAACCGAGGACGAAATTCAGCAGATTTTACGGGGAACATTCCGATCAAGCGATCCATTCCCAAATTGGAAAAATGAACTAATTAAGAAAAGAGATGAAGGACAAATCGCACATGCTACCTGAAAATTATGAAGCTTGGCGCCATTGTATCGTTGAAAAATGTGGGATTCCCCTAACAGTCCCTTACATCCAAAAACGATTGAGAGAGCTGCGATGTTCGGACCAGTATGACACGCAAAGATTTATCGATGTTTACGGCGTGCTACACTATCAAAGAATCATTGGATGGTTCGAACAAGCTTTAGAAGAGGAACAAAAGTGAGCCACACGTAAATGTGTCGCCGCTGGCGTTAACAAATGAACAAATCGGATACTTACAGATGCCCGACGCCACTTGCCTAATCTTTGGTAGAGGCTCTGACTGGCTTTCGTGTCTTCGACCACGAGTCATTGATCGAAATCTAGTTGGGTCATCTGGTACGTAGTAAATCATCCCAGTGACACGCATTGCAAACGCTTGTTCAACGTCATACGGACCGGTTTCCGCCGGTCCCCCTTCCTGAGGACTGATCCTTCGTAGAGCCGCCTTAGCTAACTCGATATCCTCAGAGGTGGGTTTAAATTGTGACGCTTTCATGCGGATGCTCCCCCTGTGTCACGTATCAGGTATGCGCTCAAGGTTCAGTGGAATCCAAAAGCTCAATGACTCTGGCCGCACTGATCGGACGAAATCCGTGCATATCTACGCCAACATTTAAAATTGGCTGCTTTAGAATCCGCGGTTCTCTTTTTTGATGGTTCTTGTACTCAGTAATCAGAGCACCCGGCCTTTGACACAGCCATTTCTCGTGAACATGTCCGCAAAGAGTCGCCATTTCATCCGATGCTTCCATTGGTCGGTGTACCAAGTGGATAGGACGACCATCTAGGTTGGTTGTCATTTCTTTTGCTACAGTCACTTTGTCACTCAGACCATCCAAAGACAACTGAGCGCCAAGCTTGGTCGGCCGGTCATGATTACCAAGTATGAAGTAAAGGTGCTTAAAGCGGATATTTTTGATCTGAGCGTAAAGAAGAACATTCATCGCCCAATCGCCAAGAAAATAAAGTTCGTCATCCTCGCCAATGCTGGGCTGGAGATTAGCCATCATGACCGCATCCATCTCTGCCGTGGAGGCGAATGGCCGACTGCAGTATTTAATAATGTTGTAGTGCCCAAAGTGGGTATCACTGGTGAAGTACTTCATAGGCGTACCGCCGCTTTAAATCTCTTAAAATTCGACATTTTACTGTCAATTCATCTGACAATGTTATCAGATCTCATATGCCACCTCGATGAAGTCGTCCGGATTCAGTGCTTCGCGGCGAGGGACATGAGCAGTCACCACGACTTACCTTCTGCCGATGTACTGGCCCTTGGCTCAGAGTCATGGCACCGACTTGTTACTCTCTTCGACCTCGTCCCAAACGATTCGGGGTCGTCGACCAATAACGCGCCCCAACTCTACTAAGCTGGCCAGCGTTAGATTGGCCTCTGCATTTACAATCTTATAAGCTTGCCGCGTGCTGGTTCCAAGGCGCTCCGTGAGAACGGGAACTCCAATAGATTCGTTTGCCATGAAAGCGATGATCGTTCGACTCAAGTCCTCTTGAAGAGCCTTGAGCTCCGCCATTTCACGAGCCGCATCACGGTGATTGACAGCGCGCTGCTCAGGCGACAAGCGGGAATTTAATAGCTGCTCAACATCGTCAAATTCAGCTAGGCGTTTTTTAGTGAAAGCCATAATTATTTCTCCTGGTCACGCATGCGCCGTCGCGCTAGTTCAATATCGCTGCCCTGAGAATCCTTATCACCGCCAACAAGAAGGATGACTACAACGTCACCTTGCCAGCAGAAGTACAGCTGGTATCCGCGTCCGCTTTGCCTGGGGTCGCGCAATTCGCAAAGTCCGTCCCCCAAGTGTCGACAATACGGCATTGATAGTTGTGTAGTTGCACTTTAGGCTAGTACCCAGACCTATCTATTTCTTGAAATACTCTGACCACCCCTCTAGGAATGGCAAGTAATTCTAGAACATTTTTGCTACACCACTCCGCCCGGGCATAGGTGCC
>VGTI01000058.1 GCA_016874735.1 Deltaproteobacteria bacterium | reverse complement strand
ACTACTTGAAACAGCAACTCGCGGACGTAAATTTGGCACCGGAAGAATTGCCCGTCTTCGATTCCAAACTTTGGAATGTCAGCGAGAAAAATACAGATTTACCTTATAATGCGAGTCCTGCGCGTTACTGGATCCGCGTCGATGTAGCCGACATGCCGCAAGAATCCCATGATTCTGCCCAAATCATTGAGGTGTTTTTTAGCCGGAGTTTCAGCGAACATGTCGAAATGTATGCGCTTGGCGGAAAGAAAAATAAAAGTTTTCGCATCATACCCGAGCATATCCCCTCAGCATTCACGCGCGACGAGGGATACCGGTTTTCGCTGAAACGGCGCGATACCGCTTCGCTACAGTCGATCTACTTGTCGCTTAGGGGTGATGGCTTTCAATCGCTCGATGTTCGTGTCTATCCAGTCACCGACTCGCTTGGGGCGAGGTTTGGAAATGCTTCGCTGATTCTTGGAACTCTTGCGGCAGTTGGGATGATGAGTGCATTCTTTTTCTTGTTTTTGCGCAATCGCGTGTATTTCGATGTCACAATATTCACTCTCGTACTTGAATTTTTTACCGTGATTAAAATCCAATCAAATTGGGCAATGATCGGTTGGATTCAAGATCACCCTGGACTTCTCGAAGAGATTGATAAAACCATCATGATCCTGGCGATGATCTACACTTACCAGATCACAAAAACGCTACGTCCGACGGAAATGCAATCGGCCGTTTACAGCCTAGCCAATAACAGTTTTTTATACGTTAGTTTTGGAGCGCTTTTGCTCTTGCCTTTTCTGATGCCTGGATATCTCGTAACACCGTTGATTTCGATCCTGGCAGTTTTTTTTGCGATAGTGCTTATTGCTCATCATCATCATTCTCTCCGTTCTTTTGAATTCGACCATGCAGCTTTTGTTGGGCTGCCTTTTTTTGTCACTTGTGCCTTCTTTAACTCCCTAGTTGTGATTGAATCTGCGGCTATGGCTTATGCTGATTCAGTTCCCTCCATCGCAGGGTCATACGTCGGTGCGGCAGCATTGATCACCATGGGTTTTCGGTTGCGGTATATTGAACGCAGTCGCAAAGAGTTGATGCAGAGACTCAGTGCTGACCGACCTGATGCTAGAAAAAAAGAAACGCAAATGTTTGACGTCGAAGTTTCCATTATGTTTGTAGATATAGTCTCTTTTTCAAAGGTATCAGAGAGTGTGGACCCAGCAGCGGTCTTTGATCTTCTGGCCCGGCGCCTTCAAGGATTGACGCGCATTGTTGAGAATTATGGTGGAACTATCGATCGCTCGCTGGGCGACGGGCTCTTAGCTTTTTTTACAAGTACGCAACACCACCACGCGGTCAATGCTTTTAATGCTGCTGTAGCTATGCAGGATATGATTATCCATGAGGCGAGAGCGATCGGTAATCAAGCCTCTGAACAGCCAATTTTACCCATAAGGATCGGTATTCATAGTGACAAGGTTGTCATTGCGAATATTGGTAGGGGTTCGAGAATTGATTACACGATGGTTGGGCATGGAGTTAATTTTGCTAACCAACTTGAGCAGGCGTGCACCCCGTTTCGCATAATGCTAAGCAACACCACTCATAATCATTTGCTAAGTAACGGGATCGAGTCAGTACATGTAAGTGCGATTCAAATTGCTGTAAAACACCACTCGGATTTACGACCGGCGTTCGAAGTGGATCCTTTCAGTGAGCGTTTGGGAGATCTGAACCTTGCCAAAAAAGCCTATCTGAGCTTTTTTGGCTCGAGCGAGCGAGATTTGCGCGTTGATGTCAAAAGTGAATCTGCGATGGTGCTAAGGTCATCCTTGGGTCAATTCAATATCATAGACTTATCGATGGCAGGTTTTCGTACTAGATCTCAGGTATTTATCGGCCAGAATGCTCTCGTTGAGTTGCATCTTTTCACCGGCCAAAAAGGACTAGACGATGAGCTGCGGCGGACGTTTCTGGATGATCTTGTCGTAGAAGTGAAATGGGGACGCTCTACGGGCGGCATGTTTGAACATGGATTCAAAATAATTGGTGAATCCGATGCTCAGAAACGTTATCGACTAAGCTTATTACTTGCCCACCCAGCAACGGCGATCATCGCAGCATGACGATTGAAGTCGGCGTCATTTCGCGGATTACCAATAATCGGACCTAATAAAAGTCCCTGATTTATCCGATATGTGCGTCTGTGAGCACAAAATATACACATCATTTAGGATTACTTACTGCGGCCTTACCTGCTGCGGTCTTACTACTATTTGCTCTTTGGCCACGAACTCATCAAGACACTGTACCTAAGGGGATTGAAAAAAGTTATATCTACGATTCTAATATCGAAAACGTTGATGACATTTTGGCAGTTCCCGCCTCAGAGTGGGGTACTAGTAATCCATGGCAGATTCCAAGGGTAGATTCCAAGCTGATTAACCATTGGGTTCATGTGAAGCTGCCTGCGGTAACGTTTGACACTGATTTTGCGGCGTTTACCTATTTTCCCTACTATCGAACGGTAGCTTTCTATCTGATTGAGGGCGGCAAGATAGTTGATAGCAGAGTCACTGGCTTTGATGCCAATTCGGGATCAACTGACTGGCAGAGTCCCCTTTATCACTTTAAATTTGCTCTTTCTATCAAGCCAAGAGATCTTTATGTCCGCCTAACAGGCGACGGTAGAATTACCTCTGAGCTTAACATTGTTTCGGCCTCACGATTCGCACAGGAAGAGAAAGAGCATAATCTCATTATGTTTTGCGTGAGTGGATTCAATATTCTACTGCTAACGTATTGCTTTGGAATGATTTTTACTACTAAGTCGGTCGAATATGTTTACCAATTCATTACACAGATTTGTAATTTAGGTATCACATACTTCATCTGTGGTATCAATGATATTGTGCCCTTTCACATCCATTTATCTCTTCCTTATGCGGCCAAGTTATCTCTATTTCTTTACGCTTTATCATTCACCGCGATGCTCGCGGTTTTGAAATTTCACGTTTATCAGGACGTCCGGAACAAATATGAGCGTTATTATTTGTATATTAGTGCAGCTCACATAGCCGTTGCACTTCTAAGCTTGATTTTAAACTATTTCGCATCATTCTTCGTGATGTATGCGGTTGGATCAATCACGTGGATGTGGTTAAAACAAACACACGGTAAGCAAGTCAATGTTGCGTCGTCATCCCTAATTTACGTCACTTATCTGACAACTCTCGTCTGCGTGAATATCTACGTATTTACTGTGTTGGAAATCATCACCCCAAGTGCTTTTACGCAGAACTGTGCAACGATTGGTTTAGTGTTTTTGCACATCGGTGTAAATATCAACACGGGTAAGCGGTTGCAGCTACTGGAGAGTCGCTATGCACGCATGCGGCGTGCTCTGTCTGCCGATCACTCGGTAACCATGTTAAATGGTCTACTGTCCCAGACCTATTTTGAAAGTGTAAATACAACGACAGCAGAGGTTGCTGTCATGTTTATTGATGTGGTTTCATTTACGAGAATTTCAGAGCAACGCCAGCCTCAGGTTGTATTCGATGCTCTTTCTCGCAATTTGAATGAAATAGTCGCCATTATAGAATCGAGGGGAGGGGCGGTTGATCGTTCGCTTGGTGATGGGGTGTTGTGTTTCTTCTCGGCTAACTCTGAAACTACAGAAATGAAGCATATTGAGAAAGCTTTTGAAGCAGCATCAGCAATTCAGGTGCATATAGTGAAGAAAACAATAGGTGATCCAACAGCGGTTATCATGCCGGTTCGTATTGGGATTCATAATACGAATGTCCTAATAGGAAACCTTGGTGAGTCAGGCCACCTTGACCTGACGATGATTGGGGCGGGCGTAAATTTTGCAAGTAGACTCGAGGCAGCGTGCAGTCCGTTCAAGATCACTGTAAGTGATGAGTTTTACCAAGCTCTATGCATGCGCGGTATTGATGTTTCGCGATTTCATGAGATTAATATCGCTATTAAGCATCAGAACAAACTAACGCGGGCCTTTGAGTTCAACCCTTGCTTAGACATGAGTGATGCATTACAGGCGGCGATCAAGCTGTTCTTCACGCAGATTGGCGCAGAAAAGAGTGATTCAGTCTATGCGATCAAAGATGATACATGGATAAAAATCGTCAACGATACAGATGAATTCGACGTTATTAACTTTTCGCTGCATGGCTTCAAAGCGAGGTCAAAAAAGTTGTACGGGCGTAAGACGCAACTACAACTTAGTCTGATTACATCAAATAGGGAGCTATCTCAAAAATTGAGTGCGAATTTGATCGGGTCGATAACTGTTGAGGTGCGATGGAGTCAAGCTGAGGGGAGTACCTATGTCCATGGTTTGAAGATCATCGGTGCGAGTATGCGCAGGAAAGTCTATCTTCTGGATTTGCTGACGAATCATATCGACGTCGGATCGATGACGACCTCTTACGAGATCGAGGTTGATCACGCATCATGAATAAGTTTAATCCAATTTGGGATGGAATCGTAACGTACAATTGGCGATTTTTGCTGCAGTTTGTACCTGGATTAGCCGTGGTGTTGTGTGCGGTCGGCCTCAGCAGAGCAGGGTACATTATAGACGAATCGCAGGATTTTGAAGTTGCTGTCATCGAGGATCAAAATGTCCAGCTCAATATCGACGATATTGGAAAATTAAGTAACAAGGCTTGGGTTAAATCGAATTCATTGGCAAGTATCCGGCCTTCAATGCGTGCAACCACCATGTGGGTAAGGACATCGAGCCAAAATGTAGCCAATGCTCAGGAAACATTAGTAGCATCAGTCAACAGCGACGACGGTGTGACGATGGATATCTTCACTGCCGAGGGGTCTGGGTATAAACACGTGGCTGGTGAAATACAATGGGCGATGGACCCGCGCGAAATCGTCGCCAAGAAAATGATGGTTTACTTTAGAGTCTCGATACCTCCGGTAACGAGACCAATTTTTACAATCCTAACCGCCACACAAGCGAAGATTACCGATAAACACAGAGACAATTGGATGATCCTTCTTTCTGGTGGCATTTTTATGGTGAGTCTAATTAGCGCTCTCAGCGCGTTTGTTACTAAGAAAACGCCTTTTCTTGTCGTGGCAGTCTACGGCTTTGTTTCGATATGCTTGTTATTAGCTCGCATAAAATTTATCGATTCTTTGGGTCTGGTGTTGAACCTGCCGCGAGATAGTATGCACCGTCTAAATATGCTCCTTGGATGGGTGTCTTATGTGTTGCCTGCCATTTATATCGCGGGATCAATTGATTCGAGAGATAAATTAAAAAACGTGTGTATGAACACGACTTTTGTCATTCTCGCCAGCAATACATTGTTGATTATGACACTTGCGCCAGGGTATCGCGAATTTGCTCATTCTTTGGGGCTGGGCTTCTTTTGGGCGATTCTTTTTTTCATCTTACTAAGACACCAATTCAGCAACGCAGATGAGGACCGTATATCTGGCGTTTTCGGTTTGATGTTTGCAGATCTGATTGTCGTCGGGGATAATTTAGGGGCTTTTGAAATCGGCCGAACCACTGCCATGTATCATGAATTAGGCGTATTTATGATTGGGGCAAATATTTTTTCATCGATAAGTAGCAACCTGCTTACTGTCAAGAAAATGTCGCAGTCTTTTCAGGATTCTATAGTGGGCCGAGATAGCGAAAGTGACTCGGTAAATCAGGGGGGTGCCAAGGTCGATGTGACGATAGTTTGTATCGAAATGTATGATGCTGCGGAAGAGCAAGAGACGTCTCGTTCGGAGGATGTGCACCTTGTCAAAGTGGCGACTAGGATGTCATCACTGGTGCGCCTTATTAAAGCCCGTGGCGGTAACATAGACCGCTGCTTTGGGAATGGCTTGATTTGTTTCTTTACCAATGATGATCCGCATCACTCGATTATGGCGCTTAATGCTATGTGCGCCATCAGAGAGGAAGTCGTAAACGAGCGTGTTAGCGCAGAACAAAATGGTCACGATTCTGATCTTATGGCTTTGAAAATTGGGATCCATACCGGGTCGGTGCTGATGGGTAACATCGCCGTCAGGGGTAAGATAGACTACACATTAGTTGGGCATGATGTGGTAAGAGCTTCCCAAATCGCCAACGCGTGCCAGCCATTTCGTATTTTGGTCTCGACGCAGTCTAGGGATCTGCTGGTCGCTAGGGGGGAGCGGACGACCCGTTTTGAGGAGTTTAAAATACGTTTAGTGGACGAAAATGATCTGTTTTCATCATTTGAGTATCTTGAGCGTAATGAACTAAATCAGGACATTATTAAAAGCACAAAAAACTTATTGAGTAGAGAAAGCAGAAAGGAAAGTGACGTTCGAGAAGATCGTTTTCAGCCGTCTAAACATAGTAATTATACGCTCCAAAGCGAACACGGTATGTTTCAGGTGGAGGATTTTGCATCTTCCGGATTTCGGGCATCTTCGGATATTTTTCTTGCCCCAGGTGTGCTGATCGAGATGCGTCTTATCACAAATAATAATGATGTAAATACCATGCTTGCGGATAAGTACATTGATTCGATGACGGTAGAAGTACGTTGGAGTCATAGTATCGGAAATGGTTTCCAACATGGATTCAAGATCATTGGTGATAGTTATGCTCAGAGGCAGCACCGCCTCGCCGTTCTTTCCATCCATAATACCGCGGTGCAGGTAGCGTAAGATATGAAGAATCAATCGTTATACATGAAGTTCTTGGCCGTGGTGGTTCTCCCTTTCGCCGTCATGGGGGGGGTCTTTGGGGTCGAGTGTTTGAAGCCACTCGTATCTCCCTTGGAATTCAAATCTGTGGTGAACTCCTATGATCTTGTCGGAGATATCGATGCATTGATTCATGCCCCGTTAGATTCTTGGCGGCAGCAGCCGTTGGTGCGTGTAAATGGACTTAGACCAGAAACAGCAAACTGGCAGCGTTTTGAAATCCCAGCTAGCGCCGACGCGGGCGAAGGCGAGTGGCTCTATGCGGTAGTGTATTTTAATTTGCTACGCCATCTCAGCTTTTACCTGGTAGAAGACGGAAAAGTGATTGACAAATTTGCCACGGGCACATCGAACGTCGAGAGTTTATCTAGGATTAGTGGCCGCGACTTTTACTTGAAATTCAAGCGCGGTGGTGCGAGTCGCTTTCTGTACATTGAGACGCAGTCGGTTTTTAATGTTCTGCCGATTGTGACCTTTTTGACTGAAGCCGATTTTATCAAGGCTTCGACGTATTTTTCGGCGGCTTCGTTTTTTCTTACAGGGTGCTCCTTGTGTTTTGTCTTTGGGCTTTTGGGCGCCTACATACGATCTCAGCGTTTAGGTGCTTTAATGCAGTTGATTGTCCAGATGAGTGGACTCTATGTGGTGCTCTATTTTGATGGACTATTTAACCAGCTGGCGCCTCGTCTTGGTGGCGATTTTGATCTTTGGGGTAAGCTTTCAGTCGTAGGGTTTTGCGTCTTTATCATATTTTTTACTTTATCGTGGATGCAGTTTACAGGCGTTTTAAAAGAACAAAAACAAATTATCTACGTAGCGTCAGTAGCGCTTGTGTTGTTGGTATTTATACAGCCGACAGTTGCGATCGTCGTGTGTTTGATAGCTTCGTTGCTAATGATAGTATTAATCGTGAAGTCCCAATATATGGCAATAGGCAAGCATGAGTATTTGTTCATGTTCGTGGCGATTTTTTGCCTTTTGGCGGGCGTCTGTTTTTCTGCTTTGCACCTGTTGAGAACGCCCTTCGTTAGTATTTTTGCACGGTACGCATCGCACCTAGCGCTTATTTACCTAGGTCTTTCCCTCCATAGGTTGGAGTTAGGTCGTCTGCGAATTTTGGAAACACGAAAGTTCGAGTTGAAAAAAGCGCTCGAAACAGATCACGCCCGTACCGAACTGCGTAGTTTGCTTGTGGGGGGGGATTTTGCACCTAATAGAGAGATGACTAAAGAGGTGGCCACACTTTTTGCGGATGTTGCTGCTTTCAGTCAAATCTCGGCTGTGACTGATAGTAAGCTGGTCTATGAAAATTACGCACGTCATTTGCGTGAAGTAGCAAAGGTTATTGATACGCACCATGGCGCAGTCGATAATTCCTATGGAAACGTCATAGTGTGTACGTTTAGAAGGCGCCATGATGAAGCTGTGCACATTCATGTGCAACGAGCCTTTCAGGCCGCGGTGGCGATTCAGGAAAGTGTCGTTGCAAATCCCTCAGATTTGCCTCATCAGCTATTATTGCCGCTGCGCATCGGCATTCATGCAACTAGTTTGCTCCAGTCCGGACATCTGCATAGCACACACCGCGATGCTGATCCATTCATGGACTTCGCAAAAATTGGTGTTGACGTGAAGCTAGCGAGGATTTTGTGCAGCGGTTGTAGTCCGTTCAAGATAGTAGTCAGCCGCGAGACTCTGGTGCAACTCGTGAGTGCTGGGTCAGGTATTGCCAGCTTCAATGAGCTGTCTATCGCTTCCAAAGGCAGTTTGGGTGAGATTGTCGCTTTTGAATACAATCCGTTTAAGGCGCGTCGTGCGGATTTGCGACGGGCAGAGAAAGTTTTTCTCAGTCAATTAGATGCTGGGCGCAGCGAGCGTCGGCAAAAGATTGCCGCGAACTTCCCGTTTAGCCTGGAGACTCCGTTGGAGAAACTCAAGGTTATTGACTTTTCAGAGTTTGGCTTTCGGGCCCAGGGTACGAAGCTGATGGGGCGGGGCAGCATTTTGCGAGCGCGGATTAGCTTGGGTGACTCTGAAGTCTCGGATTTGCTGATTGGATTGATGCTTCATACGGTCAGTTTAGAAGTCAGGTGGATACAGGAACATGATGGCGGCTATGTTTACGGCCTAAAAATCTATGGCGGCAGCAAGTTGAGAACGGCAAAGATATTTGCTCTGATTTCTGCCCACGTGCCTGCCATAACCGAAGTGGCAAGTTTGGACGAGCTCGCGCAGCAGATAGCGTGAAAAAGGGAGAACGTCACCGTTCTCCCTGGAGTTCCTGGTCCATGTCTACCGTATATCGGACTAATCTTTAGGTTCAGCCGCAGCTACCGTCAGCGTCAGCCAAACCGTGGCGTGCGAAAGCCCGGTTGATGTGACAGAAGTGCTTTGATTTACCCAGTGAATTACCGCCGTCGCTGTCGATGGTCAGAAGTGCATCGTACACGTCGGTGTAGGCGTGCGTCGTGTAGATCGCCTTGAACACAAAGTTAGACAGGGTGTCGACGGCCTGCGCCTCGCCGAACTCATCTTTGAGCTCGTTGAAGAGGTCCCAGTAAGCGCCAGCAATGATGAGGCCCTCTTGGTGAACTTCGGTGTCAGCGTCTTTCGGGTAAACCTTGAGAGTCGTGAGATCACGGACGGGAGCGCCGTTAGCTAGACGGAATCCCGGGCCGACAAGATTACTGCGTGTTAGGAGCAAGGCGCAAGCATCGGAGAACCCCTCAGAGTATGCGCGATCGTCAATCCCACTCGTGTTGGCATGCAGGCCGTGTCCCCACTCGTGGTAGAAGACATCGGCGATAAGACCGGTGTTGGCGCAGCCATTACCTGCGGAGAACAGGTTCACCGTGGAGCCGTCCCAGTAAGCGTTACAGCTTTGGCGTAAGTTTACATTGGCGGTCAGTGGGCGCGTAAACCAACGTGGGTTGATCCACTTCTTGGCGTGTTGGATTTCTTTATTCAGATGGAAGAAGGTCATGGACTGCGCCATGGTCTTATCAGCTGACGTGTCCTCGTTTGACGAGCGGCTGAACTGAAGGGTCCACTCGTCGCCGTCTTTGGCGCCGTCAATCTTGACGGTAGCACCGGAGTTAGTGCGTACGTTCACGAATTTCCCGCGGAATCCGTTCAGCGAAGGTTCGGCCTTGTTGGGTAGCCCGCTGAAGTGGCCTTGCTCATCAGTGGTGACACCGCCACCACTGTAATTGACGCTAAGATCGCGGTACGGCATCACTACCGCACGCTCTTTGTAGTAAGTGCGCTGATAGACTTCACCGCGAGCTACGCCATCAAAATTAAACTCTGTAGGGCGTACCTCGAAGAGTGCGCCGCTTCCGGCCTCAACCTCGACCACGTAGAGCTTGCCTTCGTCAGTGAGGGCGTTGAATTCAACCACTTTTTTGAGGGTGTATCCACGATCACTGGGTACCACACGGTAGAGTTCACGGTTGCGAGCTAACGACTTAGGCTTGAGGTTTTTCTCGACTACGTCTTCGAGACCCGCAAATTCAGTGGCATGATCTTCAACTTGCGCCTCGCCGTAGGACTTGTTGGCAACCTGGACGAGCTGACCGTTTTTGAAGCGGAAGTCGACATTGGCATCTTGGATCTCAAGACCACCACGCGTGATCTTGAAGCTAACCAGCTGAACATCTTTCGCGATCAGTGTTGCAGTCTCGTTAAGACGCATATCTGCGGGAGTGAATCCCAGATCGCTCGCATGATCTTCCACATAACGACGCGCTGTAGCGATGTAATCGGCTTCAGCCATACCGGTAAACGACGCACCGAACATCAGAGGTGCGCCGCTGATAAGGCGGGGCGCTCCCGAACGAGTGTCAACGCGTACACGTGCTTCGCCACCATCGGCAAATGTATTTAGTGACTCCGTCAGGGCCGTGATGGCTTTGGGACGGAGGGTGCGAATCCCTACCTTAGCAGCATCAATCTTACCCAACATCGCACTGTCACCTTGGGGGGCGGTGATAGCGCTTGCGCTTCCAGCGGTCAAAAGGGTGCACAGACCCAAAGTCCAAAGTTTCCAAACTTGCGGTGCACGGGATGCCTGCGTACTCATGGTCCCCTCCTCCAATGTACAAGTTAGAGTCCCGGAGCTTGCCGCCATCCTTGGCAGCACTGGCAATCCACCCGACCTGGTGGTAAACCTTAGGTCCACCACCGACATCGCTGCAAATTACCCTTCCAGACTTGTTATTTAGACTTTAGGTGAGCACACCGGACAGTGCCAATATCTTGGCGGTGTCCTGAATTATGTCGTAATATTAGATTGTTACAGACATCGCTTCAATCTGGCTGACTGGCCAGTCATGATATCCACAAATTTGGGATCAATAATTTCATGTAGTTAGCATACATGCGGCAAAAAAAACTATGCCGATTCAGCTCATCAATCTCTCATAGGGGCTCATCCCTGCTACGGAAACTTAAAGCCGACCTATCCTGCTGCCGATAGCATCCTTGGAACCCCCTATTCAGAGCGAGGGGGTGCAAGGGGAACATGGGGAGCCGGCATGTTTGGGTGTGGAGTGAAGCTGTCGATTTGGCCACGTAGCGGCCACCGTGCGCGCGCTGTTTTGATCAGCGTGGCCGCCACGGTGGGTGCCACGTGGCTCGATGCCGAAGCGGCTCCTCAAGGCAGAGCTAAACAGTACAGACAAACAGCACCGGTCCAGCGGATGGTGCGTCCTGCCCTCCCAGCCAGTCAACTGAAACGAAATTGGCAGCCGGCTCGCCCCGGGGTGGGGTCTGTGCCCACCGTTAGTCCCGTTGCTGGAAGTGCACGTCCTTGGACTCCTCCATCGTCTAAATTTAAACGCGAGAAAGCCGTAGGGTCCGGCAACTATGTTCTTACCGGATTGTTGACACTCCTCGCTGGTACCGTGGCAGCAGTCTGGCGTTGGCGCGCACGGCGTCGTGCGCCAGAAGCTGGCGTTGATATCGAAGCAAAACCGAAACAAGTTGAAAACCTGCCATCAGCGGTGTCTTTGATCAGAACCATAGCTCCGTTTTCCTCAGCAGTCAGGCGTCTGCCAGAGAAGGCTAAAATCAGCGAAGCGATCCTCAAAGAAGCCATGGTAGAGCCCGATCATCAGGCCGCGGCATCGCCGCAGAGTTTGCCCGTATTCAAAACTCCAGAAGTGCCGCGCGGCAGCGGTCCGACAAAAATCCGCGTCAGTCGTGACCCGTGCACATTGGAGCGGTTTACCCAGATTGAGTGCACGATCAATGCTGCAGTTGAGACGATGTTGCAGCGTGAGTTTCACCTGCGTTTGCCCGATTGGCTGATGATCAGTAACTTCTGGAACTCTCCAGCAAGATTCTCGATGCCACCGCTACCTTTGGAGGACGGCGCCAGCTCCATTGAGCCGTGTAGTCTTGATGAGTTTGTAGAACTACAGGTGGCCGTTAATCGAGTGACCGATGAAACGCTCAAACAGGAATTTAGCCTCCTTGATCGTGACTGGCTTAAGATCAAACATTACTGGTACGCACGCTATCCACGTAGCGAATCGCTAATGCGGGAATACAAGCAACATAAGGCCAAGTATCAACGCAGCGCAGGTATGACCGCGGCTTGAGCGCACCCGAGCGGCGCACGATACCTCAGTAGTCGACTTTACGCCGCGACTCCTTCTTGGCTTTGTCGCGACTTTTGGTCTGGAGCCGGCGCTCCTTACTACCACGCGTAGGCTTGGTAGGACGCCGCTCGATGGGAGCAAGGCGGACCTCTTCGATCATCGCCGCCAACTTGTCCCGGCAATCATCAGCGTTACGTTTTTGATCGCGAAAACGATCACTACTAATGACCACGGCCCCGTCACTACGGAGCCGACTGGCGTAGCGTTCGAGGAAACGCTTTTTGACCGCAGGCGTGAGGGAAGGGGAGGTCTGGCAGTTCCACGTCAAGACGACCTTACTATTGACCTTGTTGACGTTTTGGCCGCCAGGTCCCGAGCCACGCGCGTACCCGAATTCAAATTCACTCTCGGGGATACGGATATTAACAACCACCAACATGGCGCTCTGCCTCCCTGGCCATCCCTAGCTGTCTAGGCTCGTCCCCGGCGGGGGAACGACTCTGATTAGTTTAAGCTTTTTCGGTCTCGTCTGTCAGACTCCTTTTAAACTTTGGTCAAATGCGATAGGACCAGTGATGGGCGTCCGGCCCCAAGTGGTCGTTGTGGTCTTAGTGGTCGGAGTAGACAGATGAGTGACGTAGTGGCTCGTGACAAGAAAATTAAGATCAGCCGCGATTTTGCGACCGCGAGCTCGGGCCCAGCGCCGTCGCCGTCATGCAATCTGAAGCGATCGCTCAGCTGCTGCGGTGGTCGAGGCTACCAGGTCGGTACTCAGGGGCCTTTGGCCCATGCCAGCATATGCAGCTGTGTGGCGGCATGCCCGGCTTGCCTTGGTCGGGCCCGTTTGGTCGAGGGCAACCATTCAAGGCCGTGCCATACGCCCATGCCTAATGTAGTGGCCAATCTGATTAATGCCGGTATGATTCCCGCCCGCTACGCCGGTGCTGAGGTGGAAAAGTTCCGTAATTTCAGCGGCAACGGTCAGCAAGTGGTGGCTGAACTCAGATCGTGGCGCAGCCGTTTTGCGCCTGGAGACGTGCTGTCTGGTGGCGCCGGTAAGGGTTTCATCATCGAGGGTCCGGTTGGCGTGGGTAAGACCTATCTGCTTGCGGCGTTGGCCAAGGATTTTGCCGAGAAGGGGTGGAGCGTTCGATTTACCGACTTCTTCCAGCTACTCGGTGAATTAAAGGCAGGATTCTCGCAAGGCAAGGCGGATGCTGCTCAGCTCGCACCGCTTATCGATGTCGACGTGCTGTTTATCGACGAATTGGGTAAGGGTCGCAATAACGACTTCGAGCTCACCATCCTCGATCAGCTGGTCTGTGGGCGCTACAACCAAAATAAGCCGATCATTGCATCGACTAACTACAAACTGCGCGGGCGCAATTTTGAAGTGCATGGCAACCTTGACGATGCACCGACCAGCAGCTCTACGGCCTTTGCTGGTGATAGGTTTACCAACTTAGAGCAGCGGATTGGTGTGCGTATATTTTCGCGCTTGGCCGAGATGTGTAGCTTTGTCGAGCTGCGCGGCGACGACTACAGACGTGAAGAGTTGCGACGCGGAGGCGCCTACTAATGGCCGTCGGTAGCGGTGGTGGATCGTGCCGGCTAACGCTGCTGCAAGATGCGCAGGTGCCAGGAGTCCTACCTGGGATCGACCTACAGGCGCAGCCGCCGATCGCCGCACCTAACTACTTTAGCTGCTGCAGTGGGACCGGGCTCAGGCTCGACGAGCGTCAAGACGTGACCTATGCTTGTGCCTTGGCGCAGCGTCTACGTCTACTCAGGCAGACGGCGACACAGTGGCAGACCACGGCACCCGATCAGTTCCAGGCACAGTGGCCACTCTTAGCAAACGAGCCAGAGCAGCTTTTGGTATGCCGGCGACGCCTTGCTGCCATGGCGGGCGGGCACGCGGCTCGTGGACTCGCGTGGACGGGGCCGCGCCCTGGTTTAGCCGTGTCACCCTGGACCATAGCTGTGACGGCGGCATGGCGCTTTGCCCTGAAACCACACGTGGTCATCCTGAAGCAAACTAAGGCCGGCGAGATCCTGCCGCCTGCAGGGGCTCCAGCACCTCAAATTATATGCATCGGCAACGTTGATGGCCTGTGGGAGCCCCACATAGCCGAGCAACTTGAAACGCTCATTAATTTCGCTTACGCCAGCTTGATCCCTGTATATCTGGAGGTAGTGCCTAGGGCTGCAGCCCTTGCCAAGGGCGGGCCAGCCACGGCGGCAAGTGCCACCGGCTTCAGACGACCTCAAGACTACGTCAAAGACCGTGTGGCTGGTCTCAAGGCTAAGCCTCCTCTCAGCTGGCTTGAGCCCGGAACCATCGATAAGTTGCCCTACGTGACTGACGGTGTCGGCCCCTTTGTCGCAGCGGCAAAAAGGCAAAAGGCTGCGGGTCAACCGCGGGCGCCGCAGCCGATTCGTTTGCCCTGGGACCGTGCCTGATTTCCCTTGCGGCGGGCCGTAGGCTGCCGCACTATGGGGGGCTCGTTGTATCAGATATTACCCACCGCTGAGGTGTCGGAGGAGTTTGCCAGTGGCTAGCGAAATTGTTGAACTTAAGACTAAACAATACCGAGATGCTGTTGCCGCTGGTAAGTTTCAGGACCGCTTTGACAAGACTCATACGGCGGCAGCCGTGCAAGCGCTGCGGGAGCAGGTTGCCCCAGGTCATGGTGACGGACCCAAGGTCGCCGTCAAGACGGCGGGGCGTGTGGTCGCCAAGCGTGAGATGGGCAAGGCCATCTTTGCGCAGCTCCACGACGTGACCGGTCGGATCCAAGTCTATCTGAACAAGGGCGGTGAAAGCGCGGCGATTTTCGAATCCTTTAAGGACGACGTCGCCATCGGTGACTTTGTCGGTGTCGAAGGCGATCTTTTCATCACGCGTACGGGTGAGCTGACAATTCAAGTACGGCAGTTTGCGTTGCTCAATAAGGCTATTCAAACGCTCCCGGAAAAGTTTCACGGCATCGAAGATGTCGAGACCAGGTATCGGCAGCGTTATCTCGATCTCGTGATGAACCCTGAGGCGCGGGAAGTAGCCCTAAAACGCATAGCCGTCATTCGTGTGCTGCGGCGCGTCCTGGAGGACGAGGGCTTTTTAGAAGTCGAGACACCTGTACTGCAGACAACGCCGTCGGGAGCTTTGGCGCGACCTTTTTACACGCATCATAATGCGCTCGATATTGAGTGCACTCTGCGCATTGCGCCCGAGACTTGGCTCAAGCGCCTCGTGGGTGGCGGTATGGACCGCGTTTTTGAATTTGCCCGGTGTTTCCGCAACGAGGGGATCTCGCACGCTCACCTACAAGACTTCACCATGCTGGAGTTTTACGCGGCGTATTGGAACTGGGACGATCAGCGTCGCTTTGTCACGAAAATGCTGCGCAAAGTGATCGAGGATGCCTTTGGCGTCACCAAGATGAGTGTCCGCGGCCATGAGATTGACTTCTCTGGTGAGTGGCCGGTTTACACCTTACACGACTTGTTGCTGCGCGATGCTGATATCGACATCACGAAACTGACGACGCGTGAGCAGCTCCTTGTGGCAGCTAAAGAGCGTGACCTCTATGAGGAAGACCTTGAATCACTCAGTTGGGCTAACTTGGTGGATGCCTTGTATAAGAAAGTGTCGCGGCCTAAGCTGATTCAGCCGTGCTTTGTGACTAAGTATCCGGCCGAGATGGCACCGCTGGCGCGCAAGAATGCTGAAGACCCAAACTACGTCGACATCTTCCAATTGCTAGTTGCTGGGGTTGAGCTCGTTAAAGCTTACTCCGAGTTGGTTGACCCTCTGGATCAGCGCGAGCGTCTCGAGGAACAAGCGGCAGCACGCCAGGCAGGGGATGACGAGGCTATGCCTATGGATGATGATTTCGTCCTAGCTATGGAGCACGGGTTCCCACCGATGGCTGGCGTAGGGGTTGGTATCGACCGCCTCGTTGCTATCCTCTGTGGGCAGGACAACATCAAGGAGGCCGTGCTGTTTCCGTTGATGCGTCCGGTCGGTGGTGGTTGAAGGTTTTGCCATAAGCGGTCGCGGGTGCGAGACGCCATAAGTTTTATTGCTGACGGTTAGTGGTAGCGGGCTAGGTACGTGGCAAACAACGGGTCAGCCACTACGTAGCCCTCTGGCTTTATGTAAATGTCGGCGTTCTGCTCTAATTGCCGCACTACGTTAAAAACTGACGATGGTGAGAGCTTTCTGGTGAGAGCAAGGAAGTCTTTACCCTTTGGTTGCTTAATCGGGCCATATTTTGCGATGTTGACGAGAATCTGCCTTGATGAGCCGCGGAATCGAATGAGTTGCTCCTCAAATCGCCCCCGGCGCTCATCGATCACCGAGGCTATGGCTTGACCCATGAGTTCGGTGTCAACGACCACTGGCGAAGACTTGCGAGCAATGTGCCCTAGAACAATATTGACTGACTCGGGAACGCCGTCACATTGAGACAGGAGAAGATCAAAGGCCTCGGGATCGATACTTATGCCGTGGCTCTTTAGCCTCTCCGCTGCGTATGCGAAGTAGCGGTTGCGGTAATGCTCGCTATTTATGGTGGGGATCTCGAGATCGCTTCCCCATCCTGAAAATGGCGCTCTGTGCGGACCAAACATTGCGGCCAGTCGGTGTTTCTTCGAACCGCAGATGAAAACTGGCAAATCTTTTGGCAGGTTTTGTAACGCGCCTCTCATGACGGCGGCGAGTCCTTTGACGCAAGAGATATCCTGAAACTCGTCAAATGCGATGAAGACTTTGTTCTCGGCGTGAAGCGCGCCTAGTTTCTCAATAAGCTCGGTAAGTTCAGTCTTACTTGAAATTAGGTGTGGTGCGATGGAGACGGAGATATTACCTGTGAGAGCATCTGTTTCAATCGAAGGGCGCAGTGATCCTGCAACCTCAAGCAGGGACTTGATGAATTGCCGCGTGGGAAAAGCTCGCGTCAATGCTCGTTCGATGGCGCGTCTTAAGCGTGAGGTAACCTCCTCTTCAGTCTCCACACCAAGGAAGTCGACAAAGATACAAATGGATTTCTTACGGGCTTTTTGTAGCGCTGGAATTACGACATTTAGTAGTAGGGAAGTTTTACCTGTATTCCGCCGGCCGTAAATGACTAGCCTGCGTCCCTCGATAGCGCTGGCGACAAGCTGTGCTTGCTCCGTCTCTAGATTGCAGATGTCGCTTTTGTCCAAAGTTACATCGATCGGAAAGTCGGCCATTAGGTCTCCCGCAAACGAAGTTCTTCCGCACATCCAACACTAGGACCTGTCGGTATCCTAGTCAAATATTTTGAGTCAAAATTTTTGAGTCAAAGTTTTTGACTCAATAATACCCAATAAATACAGTTATATACTGACTTTTGGCGGGTGGAACAAAGGCTTTTTTTATGGGCAATTCGGGCAATTTAGGCTTTGGTCTGACCCTCAAAATGGGAAATACATTGTTATAAGATTAGGAACATCTGGATTCATTTTCCCCTCAGCTTTTCCCCAAATGTGCCGATAAGAGCTTTGTAGCCAGGATAGCTATAATCTAGAGTCAAAGTGGGGCGTTCGAGGACAAACCACACATTGATGAAGATTTAAGGCCAGGATGCCTATAGGCGCATGGATGCGCCTTATCCTCGCTTCGGAGGCAGCATGGCAAGGAAACCACCAAAGCTTATTCAGAACAGTTTTCTCCGAGCGACAAAAATTTTCGCCTCTGGTGCCCGCGTTGCGGCGCGAGAAGTCGGCTCCCAGCTAACCGGAGGGGTCTCCGTAGCGACGCGGCTCAAACAGGCGCAAGACCTAGTCGCAACTCTAGGTGAGTTAAAGGGAGCCGCCATGAAGGCGGGACAGCTCCTTAGTATTGAGGCGGCTCAGTATCTACCGCCTGAGGTGGTGACGGTACTCCGTCAGCTCCAGGATCAAGTGAGTTTCATGCCTATAATCACTCAAGGCAGCAGCGATAAGTATAGGATGTGGTTGTGAAGTCGCTCGCATTACTGAGTGCCCCACAACTTCCGTTGCCAGCCTGCATAGCATTCGTGTTATTAGTAATATTAGACGTCCACTCCCAATTATTTGTCATGCTTGTTGGGGTTCCCGCTAAACACGCTTTATACCATTGGTTGTAACTGCATAAAAATGCCGACCCTTCGGTGAGGTTAAGGTTGATGCATGTTTGCATCGCGGTCGCCCAGGTTGCAGCTGTGCGCTCAGCTGTGCTGATGCAAAAGGTTCCACGTTTTCCAGTAGTACCGATCATTGTATAACCAGATGGGCAAGATGAGATGCCATTCGACGCAGAAGTAGTCTGAGTTGTTGCATCCGGAAACTTAATTCCTCCTGAAGTGGACTCTACTACTCCGCTGACGGACAGCTTTTGGTTGGGTGCAGTCGTGCCTATACCGACGTTGCCGCCCATAAATAATGCAGTGGGTCCGGCACCGCTTTGATCTGTGCGGACTGCTGGGACCGTGGCACTATTGGCTGTCACCCGCAAAGTGCCAACAGTAG
>VGTI01000057.1 GCA_016874735.1 Deltaproteobacteria bacterium | reverse complement strand
CACCCACTCTGTGCCGCTATAGGTCAGCACCTGGCCTGGTTGCGGCGCGGTAGTAGATACCGTTTGTCCCTGGATGCTGCTGGCTGTTGCCGCGGCGGGAGTGCCCCAGACAAGTTCACCGCTGGAGTTTTTTGTAAGAAACTGGTTCGCAGCCGGCGGAGATTTCAGGGCCAGTCCCAGCGTGCCGTCGCTACCAAATGAGAGCGTCTTCCCGTCAACTGGTACCCGCAAAGCCAAAGGCACGTAGCTATACTTCTGGCGCGGATAAGTTTTGCCGCCTGCGGTGATCTCAATAAAAACTGGCTCAGAGCCATCGCCAAATATGGCCTCGACCTGAGAAGACATGAGATTGATATTAAGACTTATGACGCCGTTAGTGGGAAATACCCCAGTGTAAGGGTAGTTCTGGCCTAGTTGAGTGCCACCTGTTTCAGCCGTGTAAAACCTCACATCGATGTCGAGAGGCCCATCTATAGGCGAACCGTTAGCATTCGTCAGTCGTGCCGCGTAGACGAGAGGAAAGTAAGAAGCCGCGGCTACGGACTCATGGGTAAAAAGTAAACCTAACATCAGCAAGGCAACTTCAAGACCGTTGCATCGCCGATGTAGTAGTCCTTGTTTTCCCTTTGCTCTGCCCATGGTTCCTGGCCCTGCCACATCGTAGACATCAGTTCTGTGTGGCTAAGTTAGGTTATCGGAACCGAAGGGTGAAACTTGAGGTTTAAAAATTGAGCACTTATAGGGTCAAAGTTACGTGAAGTTAGGACCTAGTGTCAGGTTTTTTTACACCGCAGGTCGCGGGGACGGCGGGAAGAAAACGAGAGATCTGCGTCGGCGGACGACACTTGCCAGTTATCACTTGCAGCTGCATCCTCACTTGGCACTACGACTAAAACTCCCGCCCAAGCCCAACTCTTTAGCTCTGGCTGTCGCAAATTTGTAAGCTGATCCACTTAACTGTTGGTCGAAGAGGTTTTTTTGTGGGATATCAGGGTGTTAGATTAGAGCTTCCAAACTAAGGTCCAAATTTTCCAATTTAGCTGCTAATTCCGCACTCTTGTAGATGGACACCAATAATTAAGTGAATCAGTTCATAAAGTTTTCCGCTCTTTAAGCCGATAAGTATATAGAGTATACTCTTTGTACTTATAGTCTCAAGGAGGCGCAAATATGGCTCAGCTCAACGTTTATGTCCCTGATGACTTAGAGGACAAGATCCGTAAGGAGGCTGTGCGCCGTGGCCAAAGCGTGTCCGCGTTCGTCGCCGAACTCGTCCGCAAGGAGGTGAGTGTGAGCGAATGGCCACCAGGTTTCTTTGAACTAGCTGGAAGCTGGGTCGGCGACTTTCCTGAGATCGAAGATTTGCCGGCACAGGAACGGGATTGGGGTAACTCATGAGGCGATTGCTAGATACCAATATCTGTATTGCTTATCTGCATCGCAACGATCCGGGCGTTGTACAAAAATTTAAAGATAGTAAGCCTGGGGATTTTTTGCTGTGCAGTGTCGTCAAAGCTGAGCTTATTTGTGGCGCGCGACGTAGCCAACGTGTGAGTGAAAATATGCATCGTTTGAGTGCCTTTTTCGCGAACTTCGAAAGCCTATCCTTTGATGATAAGGCCGCCGAATTTTATGGCGTCAACCGCGCCCTTCTCAGCAAAAACGGAACGCTGATTGGGAGTAATGACTTACTTATTGTTAGTGTCGCGCTGGCGCATGATCTGACCGTCGTCACTCGCAATACGGACGAGTTTATGCGCGTACCTGGCCTTAAAATTGAGGTTTGGTAAATGGGAGTTCCCATGTCATCTGTGAGGCCAGCCTGTCAGGTACCTTGAAGGCCACGTAGTTTATATTGGCTTTGTTACCCAGAATTAAGTTGTTGGCGCTAGTGCCGTTGCCCTGGACTGTGACGTTTCCTTGAGATTCTATAGTGGATACCGTGAGTGCCCCGGTAGTTGCAGCACCAGTCGTATTGATGGTGGTGGAGGGACCTATGCTCGAAGCTCCTTTGATTGTCGCTCCGGTCAGAGTCTTGTTGCTTAATGTCTCCGTCGCGTCGCGAGTGACTACGACACCAGAGGTCAAGAATGTGGCTGCAGAGTTGACTCGGTACCTCCGTTAATCAGAGCTATCACTTGCGGCTGCATCCTCACTTATCACTGCGACTAAAACTCCCGCCCAAGCGCAACTCTGTAGCTCGGGCTGTCGGAGCTTTACAAAGATCAGGACCGCTCTCGCAGTCACCCAAACGAAGGCGCTCATCTTCGATCTTCCAGATGGTGTATTCCTGCAATGATGGTGCGCAGGCCAAAAAATCCACCGGCACGTCGACTTTAAGCGCCGCCAAGACGGCGCGGCATTTGACGTCGGGTACCTCCGCAAGGTCGGCCTGCATCGACTGAATAGTGGATGCGGCACTGACCGTCGCTTGGACCGCGGTCCTCTTGATATCGACCTCTTGAGCACCTATCAGATCTTTCCGGGGCGCGCCAAACGTGATTTTGCCGGTGGACTTCGTCATCACTTCTGCCACGTCACAGTTGGCGTCGCGGAAGAGTTGCACTGTGCTAAAAACATCTGACCCCGATACATGATAGACAACGCGCTGCGACCCACCGTCGGCAAAACCCGAAGCGTCACAACCTGAGTCCCAGGTGCCCTGAAAATCTTGCGCTGACGTGGCGCCTTTGACAGTCTGGTTCAATGCGCTACCTCCCGGCGTTGCAGGAAGCGCTGACTTAGCGGTGCTGTCGGCCTTCGACTGATCCTTCCCACATCCAGCTGCCGCGCCCAAGATCACAAATGCTCCGATAAGTAGCGTACGGGCCATCGTTTTTTGCTCCCATGTGACATCCGGCGAGGGCCAAGATTATTGCGTGATTCGTTCGTCTATTATTCAGTTCATAGGTCTTATCGGCATTCTGGTATTCAAACTTTAGATAAATCTGAATTAAGCTGATCCACTTAATTGTTGGTTGAGGCGGTTTTTTTTAGGTATATTAGGGTGTTAGATTAGAGCTAACGAACTTAAGTCCAGATTTTCCAATTTATTTCGTAATTCTGGCCTCTTGCAGCTAGACGCCAACAATTAAGTGGATCAGTTTATGAGGATATCCCCGCTCAATATCGGCCGGTTAGCGATTCATGTGGGAGTCACCTTCCTTCTGGTCTACCTAGCCTACGTGCCCGAGATCGTGATGAGCGAGGGCCTTCACGACAAGGCCGAGCTCTTTGCCAAGGCGGCGGGTGCAGAGTTCACCACGAGGATGCGCAGCATCTCTGAGGCAAAAGAGATCGGTGGCTTGCTCGGTATGATCGATACTCTTACGGGCCACGAAAACGGGCTGGAGGGACTGGTTACATCGACGGTGCGCGCCCTAATTGACTCAAAGCTACCGCCGCGGATGGCGCTCTCGAGTGACAAGGTCCTGAGGTGGGCAAGCTTCGGCGCGCTGATTGTTGCCTTGGCTAGTACCCTATCAGTCTTGCTATGGACCAAAATTGGATCGCGCAACATCCGTGGATGGCTCGGCGCGGCCTTGGCTATACCCCTTGTGGTTGTAGTCCTATGGGTCACCGAGGCAGCAGCTTCAGTTGGAGGAAGCACGTTCGACACCTGGAACGTCGCCATCTACGGTGCATCCGTCGCCATCATCATGTCCGTTGCTCTGATCGGGCGCCCGTTACCCAATTTATTGGCAGGAGCGTTGGGTCTCCTCATTTATGCCGGCGTTGGTATTACCCTGTCTGGGCAACTACCAGGCGCCCACAACCAAACGTTGGCCGCAGCGGCATCGCTAAGCGACATCAGGGGCAACCTGATCGATCCTAAAATGGCAGAGCTTGGCAAGATTCCCATTGCTGGGCCACTCATGGTCGACTTCGTCAATCAGTTTTGGCAGTCACCGGAGCACAAGCAGGAGATCGAGCAGCTAAAGCAGCATACAGACGTAGCGGCTCAGAACCTGCGAGCCCTCGGTATCACCGAGATTGCGGCCGGCTGGCTTGAAGTGCTGTTCATTTGCATCATGCTCAACCTCGCGCTGGGTGCCATATCGCGCGATATGTCGCTACTGCGGAGCGCCCAAGCAGCGGCCGCAGCGGCGCTAACTGGGCCCGATACGCCTTAGGCTGGCACCTTCCAGGTCGCTTCGATCTCCTCGAGCGTCTTACCCTTGGTCTCTGGCATCATCTTCCATACGAAGATGAAACTCATAAGACTGAAAACAGCATAGATGCCAAAGGTCAGACCTGGACCCACGCTCGGGCTGTCGTTGAGCATGGGAAAGGTCTGCGCGACGACAAAGCAGGATGCCCAATTGCTGAATGTTGCCACGGCCATAGCGCGGCCGCGCACTTGCGCAGGGAAGATTTCGGCACAGAAGAGCCAAGAGATGGGTCCCATCGCCATCGCAAACGCACTGATGAAAGTAATGACGCCAATCAACAGACCTGGCCCACTTTGGCCCGTGTAGAACATCCAGCCCATCGATGCTAGAGCCACGGACTGGACCGCTGTCCCGATGAGCATAAGAGGGCGACGGCCTGCTTTATCCACATAGGCAATGGCAACTAAGGTAAAGAGCAGATTCACCAAGCCGACCCACGCCGACCCGTTAAATGCCGCCGTTTGATCCGCGCCGGAAGACGCGAAAATTTTCGTCGAATAGTAGATCACAGCGTTGATGCCGCAGAACTGCTGGAATAGCATCACCAAAACAGCAACCGTCAGCGGACGGCGGTAACGCTTGCTGAAGACGTCTTTAAAAGTACTGGACCTCTTGTTATTCGCGATCACCTTCTCGACTTCTCTGATCTCAAATTCAGCGTGGTCAGACCCACCGATCCGCTGCAGGATACTGCGGGCTTCGTTGACCAACCCGACCTGGATCAGCCAACGCGGGCTCTCGGGCGCGGGAAAAAGAAATACCAGAAGCAAGATCGCCGGGACGACCTCGGCCGCCAGCATCCAGCGCCAGCCAGTGCTCGTGTTCCAAGCCGCATCACCGGCACCTTGGATCCGGAGATTGATGAAGAGCGTAAGGAAGATACCCGTCACGATCCCGAGCTGAAAGAGGGCACCCAAGCGGCCCCGCCAGTTCTCCGGAGCAAGCTCGGCAATGTAAATCGGGCAGACCATCGAGGCCGCTCCAATGCCAAGTCCACTTATGAAGCGCGCAACTAAAAACTGAAAAAAGCTCTCCGGAACGGCCGAGAATATACCCGACAGCGCAAATAGAATCGCGCAGACGAACAGCGTCTTCTTCCGCCCGTAGCGGTCACTCAGCCCGCCGGCGAACATGGCGCCAGGGATACAGCCAAGCACGGCACTGGCTGCCGCAAAACCCTCGTTCAGTGGATCCAGGGCGAAGTGTGCGCGCAAAAATTGGTTGGCACCGTTGATGACGGCGGTGTCGTATCCAAATAAGAATCCGCCTAACGCAGCAACACAGGTTGCCAGAAGGAGCGGTCCTTTCATCGCGACTTTAGGGTGAACGCCTGAATTTACCATAGATCTACCCGCGGTCGGAGCAAATGAAGCCATGATCGTGTTTAGTCCCATGTCGGTTTACGATTAAATCCCGGGGACCTTTTACCATCATGAGAACAGTTTTAGGAAGCGGATTTTTTTACCTAATCTTGCCCTGCCGTCTTGGCCTGATCGGATGGCGGTCGGGTTCAAGTTTCTGCCTCCAAATCGCATCCCTTAGCATTGTACTCTGGATAGTCCTCAGCTGCACCTCCGTCGAAGGCCACCGACGTGCCGGAATCCACTGAGTTATCTCCGAAAGTGATGACAAAGGTTTTGCCCGGCGTGCTGGCCCCGGCAGCGAAAACTTTGCCAATCATTTTGCCAGATACCGGCTGGCAGCGGTCCTCATTCGTGGCACTGAAATCGTACACCAGGGAGTCAAAGGTGGTCTGAACCGTACTGCCGTCACTTTGAGTCGATGATAAAGTACCGGATTTAATAGTCTTCTGAATAAGACTCCGATCGGCAAGGCTCCGCTCGACACGCACAAGCAAGGGAGCATCCGTCAGGGTCTTCACTTCGCTCTGCAAGGTGGCCTTGGCTCCGTCCTCGCCCGTCCGAGACCCGCTCCGGGTCACGGCGACGGCTATGGATTTGTTGCGAACGATAGCAGTTGCATCAGTCACCGCCGACCAGGTGATGGTCCGGGTGCCCTTGATGCTCACGTTGCTAGCTGTCTGGAGGGCGCGGCGCGGGGTCCTGACCGAGCGGGTAAAAACCCGGGACTTATCGACGCTGACTTGTGTCACCAGACCGGTGGTCAGGGATTGATCCTGCCAGGTGATCTTGGCAGCGGTCCCTGCGGCGTTGCACGCCAAAGTTTGGCCAGCTGGCGGCATCCAGGTTCTAGTTTCTTTGCCACTCGCGGTTATGGTTAGTGTTGCGGTGATGTTGGCTCGCTTGACCGTGCGCTCGCTCGTACCCGCGAACGTGACTGCGACGACCGCTTTCCCATCGGCAGCCACGCAGTTCTTGGCACGCGTGAAGGACCGGGCATCCGCCCCAAGTAGGTCAATTCCCGATCCGCTCGCGTCATCGTTGATGGCATCTGTGGCATCATCGGCCAGTTCAAACGCCAAGGTTCCGACGGTCACGTTACTGGGGGTCCCAGTGCTAGCAGTGCCGGTTGTGGTTTCCTTGCGCTCTTCCGTCGCGCGGCCGCAGCTGATTAGGAGCAGAAGCGTGCAACAGGTGGCATAGGCCGTTCGCATGATAAGACCCCTATTTTGCGGTATCTAGTCTCGTTGAAGCGATGTCAATTTGCCTCTGATTGTAACTCATACACCAGTCGTAAACAAAAACTCTCTTGACACGACCCAAGCATTAAGTCAGCCTTGCACTGTCAAGAGCATGTATCGTTTAGCGGAGTGGCTTTATGGATAGAGCATTCACACAGCGCGAGAGTCTCAACTCTCAGTGGGCCGCGCCCACTGCAATCTCCAGCACCGCTACCTCCTCCCTTTGCCTCTCTGCTTGCCTCTGCTGTTGTTGTTGATCCCCACAACAACCCGGAATCTCTCTTAACAATTTGATTCACCATCGGACTCCCTAGAGTCGGCACGTAGCGTTCCAGTGTCCACACTGGTTCTAGCCGTTAAAGCCTCACTCCTAGCGTCCATCGATGATGCGAGTTTCCTCCATGAAACTGTTGCGCTTATCGCGCTCGTTATTGGCGTTTGCTATGTATCTGGCGTCGAATTTAGCCTACGCCGGCAGCATACCTAAACAAGTCACCGAACTCCTCCACGTCTCGTACGACCCAACGCGCGAGCTCCTACGCGAGATTAATGAGGCCTTTGCGGCGCATTGGCGCAAAAAATACGGTGGCAAAGTGACCGTGCTGCAGTCCCACGGAGCCTCGGGCAGCCAGGCCAGAGCTATCGCTGAGGGACTGCGTGCGGATGTCGCATCGCTAGCATTTCCTCTGGATATGGAATTTTTGGTGCAGAAGAAATTGCTGCGACCCGACTGGCGCTCTCAGCTGCCGCGCGAGAGCTCGCCTTTTTCGTCCACCGTGGTGTTTCTTGTCCGCTCGGGTAACCCTAAACAAATCTTCGATTGGCGTGATCTGGCTCGAAGCGACGTCACCGTTGTAACAGCAAACCCTAAAACATCGGGCGGAGCGCGTTGGAACTACCTGGCGGCTTGGGGCTCAGAACTCATCCGTAGCGGCGGCGACGAGGCAAGTGCCCGCAATCTTGTTCGTGCCATTTACAAAAACGTACGGATTCTCGATACCGCAGCGCGTGGGTCCACCACAACGTTTGCCGCTCGTGGGCACGGTGACGTGCTGATCACCTGGGAGTCTGAAGCGCATCTGGTGCAACGCGAATTTGGCGCCGGCGCCTTCGAGATTGTACTGCCACCGCGCTCTATCAAGGCCGAACCTGTCTTTGCGGTTATCGACCGCACCGTCGATGTCAAGGGTAGTCGCCAGGCGGCTGAGGAATATGTGCGCTTTTTCTACACAGTCGCAGGGCAGCGCTTGGCGGCTAAACATTATTTTCGCTCCGCTTTCAGTTCAGAGGCGACCCTTGCGTCCTTGGAACTCTTTACCCTGGGTGCCGTATTTGGCGACGCAGCAGCCACGCAGCAACGTCACTTCAGCGATGACGGTATTTTCGATCAGCTTCTCAGCAGCGGCAGCCTAAAAGGCTAAGGACAGTATGTCATGACCAGTATTGCCATCAAATCTGAAGCAAAAAGGCAAGCTCCAGCGCTACCGGGCCAGGTGCCGACCACTTTAGGCGCGACGCTTTATCTAGGCCTGGTTGTGTTGCTCCCTGTGGTAGCCCTCGTCACCGCAGCCCATGGCGTCGCTGCAAACGTATGGGTCAAAGTACTCACGTCGTCCCGCATAGTCGCGGCCATACGGGTGAGTGTTAGCACCAGTTTAGTTGCAGCGGCGATCACCACGGTGCTGGGATTGCTCCTCGCCTGGGTCATAGAGCGCTACAGCTTTACTGGTCGCCGTGTCCTCGATGCCCTGCTTGATATACCACTGGCACTGCCCACAGCTGTTGCCGGTCTCGCCCTGGCTGCTCTTTACGCAGAAGGTGGTCCCCATGCATGGCTAGGCAGGCCTCTCGCCGCTTGCGGCATCCAGGTAGCCTACACGCCACTGGGGATCATCGTCGCCCAAGTATTCGTCACTCTCCCCCTACAGGCGCGCATCTTACAGCCGGTACTCCGACAATTTGAACCATCAGTCGAAGCTGCCGCAGTGACTCTGGGTGCCGCACCCTGGCAGCGATTTTGGCGTCTATTCATCCCCCACCTCACCCCAGCACTGGTTGCCGGGTTTACGCAGGCATTCGCTCGTGCCTTGGGGGAATACGGAGCAGTTATTTTCATTGCCGGTAATTTGCCTTCCTACTCAGAAATCATGCCGCTCATGATTGCCACCAAATTAGAACAATTTGATTACGCAGGGGCCACAGCTCTCGCCCTCATCATGCTTGCAGTGTCGCTTGCAACTTTATTCATCCTCAACTTCTACGCGAGGAAGTTGGGTAGTCGTTACAAAGGGGGTCTCCAGTGAAAAGTGATACGAGCCTTAGAGTCACACCGGAAATGGCGGCACAGATTTTTATCGCCGACCGCAGAGCTCAAGCTAGGCACTCGGGGCAATTGCTACGTCGTAGCCTGATCGGACTGGCTGCAGTGACGGTTGGTGTGACCCTGTTGCTGCCTGTTTTAGTCATCTTCAATGCGGCTTTGAGTCACGGATTGGGTGTCTATCTTACGAGTATTTTCGCAGCTGAAACCTGGCAAGCAATCAAGCTAACGTTGTTTACTATCGCGTTAGTGGTTCCCCTCAATACAGCATGCGCCTTGGCCCTTGCCTGGGCCGTCAGCAAGACGCGGGTCAAAGGCAGCACCTGGCTCCTCGTCGTCACTGATCTACCACTTACTGTTTCGCCTGTAGTGACTGGTCTTATGCTGATACTGCTCTACGGCCAGCGCGGATGGCTAGCAACGCAACTCCACGCTCATGGGATAGACATCGCCATCGTCTACGCCGTCCCCGCAGTGGTGCTGGCAACACTCTTTGTCACCGTGCCCTATGTAGCGAGACAGATTCTGCCGCAGCTCGAAGACGCGGGTACCGAGGCCGAGGAGGCTGCCGCCACCCTCGGGGCCAGTGGCTGGTCGATTTTTAGACGCGTGACCCTACCCAGCATCAAGCTGAGCCTGGTGCAGGGAGTCATCCTGGCGGCCGCCCGCGCGGCTGGCGAGTTTGGGGCTGTCTCCATGATCTCTGGCCATATCCGCGGCCTCACCACCACCCTCCCGCAGCAGGTGGAAATCCTCTACAACGAGTACGGCTTCACGGCGGCCTACAGCGTCGCCTCTATCCTCACGCTTTTTGCCGTCCTATCACTCGGCGTCAAGGCCTACTTCACCAGCAGTCTCATATCCGCCCCTGTGCCTCAAGCAATCAACGTGGACGATCAATCAGCTAAAGGGAGAGGATAATGACACTCACTGCTCATAACATCAGCAAACACTACGGTGACCAACAGGTCCTAAACAACGTCTCGTTCCATGTGCAGGACGGTGAGCTACTCACGCTGCTGGGTCCCTCCGGATGCGGCAAAAGTACCATGCTACGCATCATCGCCGGCCTCGAGCCCGCCTCCGGCGGTCACATCAGCCTAAACGGTGAGGATTTGAGCCAGGTCCCTGCGGCCAAACGTCAGATTGGCTTCGTCTTTCAAAACTATGCGCTCTTTAGGCACATGAGCGTCGCGGACAATATAGCCTTTGGACTCACTGTGCAGCCGCGCAGCCGACGTCCTAGTCGCGCAGAAATTGCTGCGACTGTCGCACAACTTCTAGACACCATGCACCTCAGTGACCACGGGCACCGATTTCCTGATCAATTATCCGGGGGACAAAAGCAGCGCGTAGCCGTGGCGCGCGCCCTGGCCATCAAACCTAAGCTGCTACTTCTAGATGAGCCCTTTTCCGCGCTCGACACTGCGGTCCGCCTGGACCTGCGCCAGCGCCTAAAATCTATACAGAGAGACCTAGGGATCACCTGCGTCCTCGTCACCCATGATCACGATGAGGCCAAGGAACTATCCGAGCGCGTGGTCATCATGAAGGCTGGCCAGATTGAGGAGGTAGGCAAGCCTCACGAAATTTTAAATCGTCGCATCTTACCCCCCAACTTTAAGAGGAGAGCAGTTCATGCATCCCTATCCACACATTACTCCGTTTAGGCGTCGCGCTGCTAGCGACAGCAAACCAGGCCAGGTGGCCCTGGTAGGGGCAGGCTCAAGCTCTAGCGGTCTAGACCAGCTGACGATCGGGGCTCTGAGAGCCATCGCCGCGGCTGATGTCGTATTCTACGATGCCTTGATCGCTGACCAAGTCTTGGCCTTGATACCGAAGTCGGCCATCGCCATTTACACGGGTAAACGCTGCGGCCAACATGCGCTAAAGCAAGAGGAAATCAACGCACTACTAGTACATTGGGCGCGGCTTGGCTTCGCTGTCGTACGCCTGAAGGCAGGCGATCCCTTTATCTTTGGCAGGGGCAGCGAGGAGATCGAGGCGCTACGTCAAGCCGGCATCGCCTACCGTGTGGTAGCGGGCGTCAGCGCTCTCAATGCGGTTGCTGCCAACTTCACGCTGCCGTTGACCATGCGGGGCGCCGGCAATGAATTCCGTGCCATCCAGGGCCATCACCTGCCGCAAGACGCCGGCTACTGGCACGATCTTGCGCGGTACAACGGCACGGTGATCATCTTTATGGGCTCAGAAAAATGGCAGGAGATCGCCCAGCGTCTCGTCATTCACGGCAAGGACGGGACGACACCATTTGCGATGATTGAAACTGCCAGCGATGGACACCAGGTCGTTCAACGAGGGACTTTGGCAGAGGCGCAAACGGCGCGGTTTCGTCGCCAAACGGACGGACCAGCCATCATTTATTTTGGTCACAATGTTGCCTTTATGGATGCTGCACCCAGCGGCGATACCACTCACGACCGTTTCACCCTAAACGAGTTACACCTGCAAAAGGAGACTGCCCATGGCGTCGTTACTGCCCATTTTTCTTGATTTAAAGAACCAGCCTATTTTGCTAATCGGCGGCAAAAACAGCGCCGCCGAGAAGTTACACAAACTTCTAGCAACAGAGGCCCAGATCACCCTGGTGGCGCGCAGCCTCAGTGATGAAGTGCGTGACCTAGCTGCTGCTCATGAGCGCGTTCAGGTCATCAGTCGCTCTTGGCAACTTGACGACCTGCGCGAGCAGCGGCTGGTCGTCTCAGCGGTCGATCACTTTAAAGAACATCAAAAAATCGCCGCCGCTGCAAGGTCGCTGGGCATCTTGGTCAATACCGTCGACTCACCAGCCACTACCGATTGCTATTTTGGCGCCCAAGTCGAGCGAGGCCCACTACTCATTGCGATATCAACGCACGGACGTTTTCCTGGACTCGCAAGAGCGCTCAAAATCTGGATCAACGATCTCCTACCAGAATCCATCAGCGGTGACATCGAGCAGCTTGCTGGCCTCCGCGACCGTGCCAAGTCGGTGGTTCCAGAAACGACGGCAAGGATGGCAGCACTGCGGGAGCAGCTAGATACCTGGCTAGGACGACAAGCAAAACCAGTAGCTAATTAGCTTGAAAAAAGGACAAAAAATGACGACTACAGAAATCACAAAACCAGAATTACATAAAACCGAAAAAACCAAGGCCGAACTACTTAAAGTAGAATCCCGTGGCCTACGGGGCAATCTCGCAGCGGATCTCGTCAGTGACGAGTCTCGCTTCGGCAGTGTGTCTGAGACCTTGCTTAAATTCCACGGCATATACCAGCAAAAAGACCGCGATCGTCGCAAACCCGGAGAACCCAGCACTGGCGGAAAACCCTTTACGCTGATGGTCCGCGGCCGGATCCCCGGAGGTCGCCTCACGGCAGCGCAGTGGCTAAACTGGGACGAGATTGCTGACAAATACTCATCGGGAGGTCTCAGGCTCACGACACGGCAGAGCTTGCAACTGCACGGCATCCTGAAGTCCAACCTTAAGGCGACGATCAAGGAAATAAACGACGCCTTGGTGACAACAACAGGTGCATGCGGCGACGTCGTTCGCAACGTTACGCAAGCAGTCAACCCATGGGGTGATCCCAAGCTGGCGCAACTGGACAAACTCACAGACTTGATTTCAAAGCATTTCGAGGCGAGTTCTTCGGCCTATTTCGAGATTTTTCTAGATGGCCAGGCTGTAGCAGAGGAAAAGGCGGACCCCATCTACGGCACAGCCTACCTGCCACGCAAGTTCAAGATTGGCATCACGGCCGCGGGCAACAATAGTATCGATATCTTGGCCCAGGATTTAGGCCTGGCCGCAACCTATGACCGTAGTGGCCTCATAGATGGCTATTTCGTCTTTGTGGGTGGCGGCATGGGGATGTCCCATAGTAATCCCGATACTCATCCGCGCCTGGCATCCAATCTAGGTTGGGTACCTGCCGCTAAAGTTTTACAAACAACAGAAGCAGTGGTCACCGTGCAGCGTGACTACGGCAATAGGGAGGACCGCAATTTCGCGCGGCTTAAATACCTTCTCGATAAAAATGGTGTGCCTTGGTTTCGCGACGAGGTCACCAAAAGAGCTGGCGTCAACTTTGAGGACCGCCCACTACCAGCGTGGCAAACACCCAACTATTTAGGATGGCATAGTCACCGTGACGGTACTCTGACGCTTGGGTTTCACTTACTCTCAGGCCGTATCGTCGACACTCCGAATCGGCCACTCAAAGCGGCTCTACGTCACATCATCGAAAACTACCACTTACCCATTCAGATGACACCGGACCAAGATCTTATTTTGTTTGGCATCCAGCCTAGCGACAAAAACGCGATAGAGAGTTACCTGGATGCGCACGGCATTAGCCCCTTAAGCCCGCGCCAACTCTTTGATCGCGCCCTCACCTGTGTGGCTCTGCCGACCTGCAGTAAAGCCTTGGCCGAGGGTGAGCGCATAGGACAAGAGGTATTCAGTGCCTTGCAGGACGTACTAGACCGCCTAAATCTTAGTGAGCGAGCGCCCACGGTGCGGATCACCGGCTGCCCTAATGGTTGTGCGCGCCCTTACACGGCAGAACTAGGCCTGGTGGGTCAGTTGCCCGGACACTACGCTGTATTCCTCGGTGGCGATAGCGAGGGGCAAAGGCTGGCGACCAAGATCAAAGACAAGGTGCCATTAGCAGAGATCGGCGGCCTATTCTATCGGCTTGCCAGTATTTGGGCCGCACAAGGGGAGCGCGGGGAACGCCTCGGTGACTTCTCCGTGCGCTACGGGCTTGACCGCCTGGGTGCTGCACTATGAGTGCCTTAACTGAGGCGATTTTACATGCCGATATCCAGAAGCTAAATCAAGATTACGGCCATTGGGATTCAACTTCCATTGCGGGGGGCGTAGTCGCGGCGCTCAACCATAAAACCGTCAGCGACAAGCTTGGCGTCGATAAACTGATATTTGCTAGTAGTTTTGGCCTCGAAGATGTGGCCCTACAACACATACTGATGCCATGGATGGCACATATCGATGTCGTGGTTCTCGATACTGGGCGTTTACCGGAGGCAACCTTCGACGTCATGGAGCGATGGCGCGCGCAATTTGGACTCAAGATTCGGGTCGAGCGACCGGTGAGGCAAGACGTCGCCAGCTGGGTGGAGGCCCATGGTGTTGATGCCTTCTACGACAGCGTCGAGCGGCGTCTGGAGTGCTGCCAGCTGCGCAAAATACTGCCGCTAGAGCGGGCACTGGCCGGTAAAAGGGCCTGGTTTACTGGGCTAAGACGCGGCCAATCAATGGCGCGGCAAGAGGTTCAGGTTTTTGACCTCGATCCCGCGGGGCGACTCAAGGTAAGCCCGCTCGCCCACTGGTCCCTCCAAGATACGTGGTATTACGTCAAAAAACACCGCCTCCCCTACAATCGACTTCATGACGAGGGCTTTCCCAGCATCGGTTGTGAGCCGTGTACGCGCGCCGTGTTACCGGGCGAGGACATCCGCGCCGGGCGCTGGTGGTGGGAGCAAGAGAGCAAAAAAGAGTGCGGCCTACACGGGTCTTCGCGCTTAACGGCAAAACACTGGGAGGCTAAAGATGCCCATAAGTCCTGATAGTGACACCTACCTCAGTACTCTCGAGTCGGAGAGTATAGAAATTCTCCGCGAAGTCGCTGCAACGGCAGAGCATCCGGCTATTCTCTATTCAGTAGGCAAAGACTCGAGCGTCCTAGTGCACCTTGCGAGCAAGGCCTTTTACCCAGGACGCGTGCCATTTCCGCTGATTCACGTCGATACGGGATTTAAGTTCCCCGAGATGTACACGTTTCGAGATGAGGCCGCCAAGAGATACGGGCTGGAACTTATCGTCCATAGGAATGAGGATGCGATAGCGCGGGACACCAATCCCTTTAAACTGGGCACTAAAGCTTGCTGCGGACTATTAAAGACCAAAGCCCTACTCGACGTGCTGGCAAAATATCAGATTGATGCCGCCATCGGCGGAGCTCGTCGTGACGAGGAAAGATCTCGCGCCAAAGAGCGTATCTTCTCGTTCCGTGACGCACACGGACAGTGGGATCCGAAGAATCAGCGTCCCGAACTCTGGCACCTTTACAATAGCAGCGTCCGTCCTGGCGAACATATGCGCGTCTTCCCCTTATCAAACTGGACAGAATTCGACATCTGGAACTACATACGTCGCGAAGCGATTCCGATCGTGCCCCTCTACTACGCGGTGCCACGGCCCGTCATTGTGCGCGGCACGCAGCTCATTCCCGTCGATGCTCACTCTCCTCTAAGTACATCAGAAAGCGTCAAGACCGTCATGTGCCGTTTTAGAACTCTAGGCTGCAGTCCATGTACGGGTGCTGTAGCGTCCGAGGCCACTGACATCGAGCAGATCATTGCCGAGCTATTTGCGTCGCGAGTCTCAGAGAGATCAACGCGGATCATTGATCATGATCAAGACGCTTCCATGGAACTCAAGAAACGTGAGGGTTACTTCTGATGAGCGCAATTAAAAAGCCAAAGGCCCTACTCCGCGTCACTACTGCTGGCAGCGTTGACGACGGTAAGTCAACTTTGATTGGGCGCCTACTCTATGAGGCGGATGCCATCCTTGATGATCAGCTGCGGAGTATCGAGCGAGGCGCCAATGGTCCTGATCTGTCACTAGTGACCGATGGTCTTAAGTCCGAGCGTGAGCAAGGCATCACTATCGATGTGGCCTACAAATATTTTGCTTCGGCCAAGACTAAGTTCATACTGGCCGATGCTCCAGGACATCTGCAGTACACGCGTAACATGGTCACTGCTGCCTCTACGGCTGATGTGGGCATTATCCTGGTCGACGCTAGACAAGGCCTGACGGAGCAAACACGGCGGCACGCCTATATCCTGCACTTACTAGGCGTAAGTGACATCATTTTGGCCATCAACAAAGTCGACCTAGTTGGCTACGACCGCGCACGGATCCAGAAGATCAGCGTCGACTTTCGGAGCCTTTCGTGGCATCAAGAATCTTGTAGCGTGCATGTGATACCGATCAGTGCCCTTACGGGTGCCAATGTCACTAAAAGCAGCGCGTATACGCCTTGGTACGATGGACCTCCTCTAGCCACGCTACTCGATGACCTAGCCGCGGCCAAGGCGCGTCACCTAGACGTCCAACCTGGGTTTACCCTCCCACTCCAGCACGTCGTCCGCTCGCGCCATGGCAAACGCATTGCCCTCGGAACGATTGCATCAGGCTCACTGAGACCAGGCGACAGGGTCCGCGTACTACCTACGGGAACTACTAGCAACGTCGCTGCCCTGTGGCGCAATGGCAACGTCACAACTGAAGCCACCACTGGCGACAGTGTCGCCGTATCGCTAAGTGATGAACGCGACCTTGAGCGCGGTTATATTATCACCCCCGAAGATCACCTGTGGCGTCCCACAGGCAGGTTTAAAGCAAACTTAGTTTGGTTTGACGATCAGCCATGGGAGCGCGACAAAAGCTATCTTCTGCGGACTGGAACACAGAGGGCTAGCGCCCAGATCTCCGAGATCGATCACAAATTTGATCTGGCCAGTTTAACCCCGGTCCCGGCGGGTGAACTCAGTGTCAACGACATAGCGACGGTCTCATTAGAATTGAGCAGGGATTTATATGTCAGCGCCTTTAGGGATGATCGTCGCGCTGGATCCTTTATCCTGGTCGATAAAGAGAACTTCCGCACCGTTGCGGCCGGCATGATTACCCAGATTCAGGATAAGGATCTCGATCGCCACAGTAAATCATCTCAGTTTAGCAGCCTAGGACTCACGGCACTGGAGGTGCAAATTTTAGACTCGCTGCGGGAGCAGGGATGGGACGTATCGCTGAGGCGCCGACCAGCTCTTACGGAACATCGGTGATCGGCAGCAGCAGCGGCAGGACGATACGTTGCAGGCGATCGACCACTTGCGTTTCGGTAATCATGCCGAGGGACGCAGACACGGAATAGTATATTTTAAGGGTGGCAGCTGCGTCGTCCCCGCTACCAATTGAACTGGTGACGACGGCGCCCCACCACCAAAGGCCAGCGCCGTCTTGATACTGGCACCAGTGGATGTGACCTGGCTCGCGACCACCGTAGAATTTTGGGATCAGCGGCATCGTGACACTACCCTGGGGCAGATCGGGACGGCATTGATTAAGTTTGATGTTGCCCTCCGCTATGGGCTCACTACCTTGCTCGAAAGCGGCGAAGAGAAGATTCTCAGCCAAAATACCGCCATTGACGCTTAGGGCCAGGTTGACGAAGTTGAGTGGCGGCATCTGCACGGTGTTTAGGGATAGTTCTTCGAGGTTAGGAGTGCCCTCGCAGTAGGGCACCTGATCGGAGGTGAAGACAATTTTTTCGTACGGATGTTGGCAGCTGTTGTTTTGGGTAAACAAGGTATTAATAGGCGCATGGAGCATGGTTATGGTCAGTAGCCTGCCGTTGTAAGTCTTGCTCGTAGCGTAAGTGATCACCCGCGTATCAAAGGGTACCTGCACGGCATAGAAACTGCCGAGCTGCAGACTCCGTCCCGATGCTGCCGTCGGCGGTGAGACTAGAACCGGAGGTAATTCGGTGGCAGATCCGGGGTTGGTCAGCTCTGGCGCGGTCGTGGGTGGCACCGTCAGAGGCACGGAGGGAGGCTCGCCCGTAACTAGGTCTACAGCAAACCTTATCGCCAGCGGCTCAGGGCTGAGCCGTCCATCGGCACTACGCGCCCTTACATTCAGACTGTAGCCGCGCTGGTGGATCAGCCGACCAAAATCGTATACACCGCCGTCCTGGCACGGGACAAAGCGACCGTTGCCGTCGCGTTCACACTCAAAGGTCGCATCCGGCTCGCTACTGGTAAACTTCGCTACAAGCGCATTCGCTTTGACGACCCTAGGGATCTTCAGCCCCTCGGTCAAGGATACTGTGAGGACTTTGCCGGTGGTACCCGCCTGGTCTCGTGCCTGAGCGGGATCGCTCGCTGTATCCGGCAACTGCGAAATCGGAGACCTGGGCTCCGGCTGGGCCGGAGCACGGCGCAGCCCTGTACGCATCTCACAGGCGAGTGCCGTGAGGCTTACACATATCGCAATGGCGAGATTAGCCCGCGGCATGCATCCTCTCACTGAGCCTTGAGCGCACGGTTAGCGCGTTCCAAGGCGTCGACAACCAAAGCCTGAACGGCCTCTAGTTTGAGCGGGCACGTAGCGTCTAGACGTAGCGATTCCTGACTGAGTTCGAGCGACTCGATCGCCATCTCGAAAGTGACCGGACGCACCAAAATTAGAGGGGTGTAGTAAGTAATCTTATCAACAACGCGGTCAGGAGAGGCGTTCATCCTAAAGTTAACTTTGACGTAAACACTAAATCCACGATCGTCAGTTCCCACTACCAAACGCTCGGCCGTATAGGCAGGTGGATCCATGTCGCTCGCATCTTTCACCGTCTCGACATATTTTTTTGAGGCAATCGCCTTGATACCAACGTCTAAATCTTTCTTGAAACCATCGATTAAAGACGCTGAGTCGCTGCTATCGGTCGCGCTTGCCACGTTTGACTTTGAAGTTGTATCACCGCAGGCCGCAAACGAACCAAGGACCAAAACAGCTACCCCTAGAGATTTCATCAGCTTCATAAACAACTCCCGATTAGCAATAGCTCCGAGTAAGCAACAACGCCTGTCGGATCAATCATTGCAAGGAGCGGGCCAGCGCGGGGCGTGGTAAAATATCTTTGTTTATTGATAGTTAAGGAATTTCATGGGGCACTTAGGCGCAGCGCAGGTTGCACTTAGTCCTCACGCGGCTAGAGATTTAACAGGCAAATGACAAAGTGGCTGCTGGCGGCCGATGGGGCGTGGATGGCACACGCACGCCCTTAGTGACACATACCTGAAGAAGCTCTTATCACTTCCACAGGCAAACGCGGTAGTAA
>VGTI01000056.1 GCA_016874735.1 Deltaproteobacteria bacterium | reverse complement strand
GCGCAGGTGACGTAGGCATTACCGGGACCGTAAATCTTATCGACCTTTGGTACGGAGGCCGTGCCGTAGGCCAGGGCAGCAACAGCCTGAGCTCCACCCACTTTGAAGATAGACGAGACACCTGCTAGGCGCGCCGCTGCGAGAATCCCAGGATGTGGGATCCCGCTCGGCCCAACGGGAGTCACAACGATGCGCTCGCTGCATCCTGCGATCTCGGCCGGTATAGCAAGCATGAGCAGGGTCGAAGGTAGTGGTGCTGTTCCAGCCGGGACATAAAGCCCCACACGTGCGATGGGGCGCCACAGGCGCTGACAAACGATCCCAGGAGACACTTCGACGCTCAGCGGCTGCGGCTTCTCCGCGGCGTGGAATCTGCGTATTTGATCGGCAGCACGTTTCAGCGCTGCCCACGCGGCTGCCGAAACTTTAGCAAGGGCACTCTCCCACTCGTCCTCGGTGACGACGAGGCTATCTCCGCCGTAGCCATCAAGTTCACGCGTGTATCGCCGTAATGCGCTATCACCCTGCGACCGCACGTCACGCACAATCGCTGCCGTCCGCCGCTCGATGTCCTCGCTCTGACTGACGGCGGGACGTTCGAGAAGGGCCGCACGTTCCGTGACATTCAATGCGGCCCAGCGGGCAATCCTACCGATTATAGTTTCATCTATTTTTATATTAGTCATAAATAAGTTCCAATTTTCACTCGATGATCTTCTCGATTGGTACGACCAAGATGGAACTAGCGCCCGCCATCTTGAGCGCCTCCATGGTTTCCCAAAAGATCGGCTCAGGTGCGACTGCGTGGATAGCAACCATCTGTTTATTACCGTGCAAAGGTACCACGGTTGGTTCCTCTAGCCCGGGGATCACACGACGAATCGAGTCGACCGCGTTGGCCGGAGCGTTCATCATGATGTACTTGGCCTGTTCTGCCCTGAGGACACCAGAAATGCGCGCCGTCAGTCGGTCGATCGCTGCCGTCAGGTCCGCAGCGATTGGTTTAGCAGTCCTGACTAATACGGCTTCACTAGCATAGACCACCGCGATCTCGCGTAATTGATTTGCAGCGAGTGTTCCTCCTGAGGACACCAGATCACAGATCGCCTCGGCGACACCCATGGCGGGTGCCACTTCTACCGATCCGCTGATCTCGACGACGGTGACCTCGGTACCCTGGTCTGCAAGAAAAGCCCTAAGACTATCCGGATACGAGGTGGCGATTCTTTTACCGCGCAAATCGCTTAAATGTTGAATCCCAGAATTTGCTGGGGCTGCGATACTTAGGCGGCAACGACCAAATTCTAGAGGGCGCAGCGTGACCACCTTACCGCGGAGCCCGCGAGCGTCGAGACGCTCGGCAATCATGTTGCTACCGACAATGCCAAGGTCGCAAACGCCCTCAGCCACATACTGAGGAATGTCGTCGTCACGCACCAGCATGATATCAAGAGGAAAGGCCGTCGCGCGGCAATAAAGTTGGCCACCACGCAGATCTACCCCAATTCCCGCTCGGTTCAGAAGGTCCCGACTGCGCTCGCTAAGGCGCCCCGATTTTTGCATCGCTAAACGAATACGCTGACTCATAGATCCTGCTCCTTCGTAATGCTGCTAGTAGCCACAAGGCTTTTACCTGCCTTGCCTAAAGCCGCTCTATAACCACCCTCACCATAGGACAGAGCACGCGCCACGCGCGTCACCGTAGCCGTGCTAACCCCGGTCTTTTCGTAAATGCGACGATAGGGAACACCGTCCTCAATCAGCCGCGCCACCTGCCAACGATCAGCCAGGGCCGTGAGTTCACCGGGCGTGCATAGATCAGTCAAAAAGCGGCGGCATTCGTCCACCGACTCTAATGCAATGATGGCCTGACACAGCTCACGGAGTTGATGGGCCTGAGTTTTGCTGAGTTGACGCATAGTTATCTACTCTTGTGCCAATGTATTAGCATGCTATCACAATGATACGGTGATGTAACATACCAGCAAATCAGCAGGCAAGAAAAACTGTGAATAAATACCGATACCCCTTCCAACCGGGATTCATCGGACGTTATCATTTAGATAAGACCCTCGATCGCCAAAGGAGTTGCACGTGGCCAAGAAAAAGCAAGCGAAAGCGAAATCTAAAGCGAAGCCTGTAGCAAAAAAAACCGCGAAAAAAGCCGGCAAAAAGGCCAGCAAGAAAGCAACCAACAAGCCAGCTAAGAAGACAACCAAGAAAACAACTAAGAAGGTCGCAGTAGCTAAAAAGGCGACCAAGCCGAAGGCAAAACCGACGGCTAAAAAAGTGGCGCCCAAAAAGGCCGCAGCAAAACCGGCGAAAAAACCGGCGAAAAAACCGGTAAATAAATCCGCTAAACCAGCGGCAGCAACCACGACAGCTGCCCCCAAGCCCGCCACAGCCGCAGTGCACAGTGGGGTGCCACAAGTTGGCGACACCGCTCCTAATTTTTGCCTTCCTACGGACGACGGACGGGTTTTAAGTCTCGGTGACTTCCAAGGGAAAAAGAACGTACTCCTGTACTTCTACCCGAAGGATGACACCCCGGGTTGCACCAAAGAGGCCTGCACCTTCCAAGAGCATCTACCCCACTTCACCTCTGCCGACACGGTCATCATCGGCGTGAGTCCGGATGATATTCACTCGCACAGTAAATTCCGCCAGAAGTACAACCTTACCTTTGCTCTCGGCGCTGATACAGACAACCGCGTCGCCACCGACTACGGGGTTTGGGGCGAAAAAAGCATGTACGGCCGTGCTTTTATGGGAATCACCCGGGCAACCTTCCTGATCAATAAACACGGTAAGATTGCTGCCGTGTGGCCGAAAGTCAAAGTCGATGGGCATAGCGAAGAGGTCCAAGCAGCTATCGCAGCGCTTGGACATTGAGGCAATCACAGAACCCTTTATGGCATCTAAGGCGGCTCATTGGCCGCCTTTTTTAGCCTTCACCACACACCCAAAACCAGCGCAACCACGCCCATCCCTTGGGTAAACTAAAGTTTTTTACACATTATACCGATAAGCGGAGCATCTGGGGAAACGGAGTCTGCATGGATGCAAAAAAGACGCTGATTTTGTCGCTATATTTGGGATTTACCAGCCCACTCTGGAGCCTTTCTGCCTGCAAGTCGGCCGGATCGTCACGAATCCGCGAAGCCGCAGAACACAAGACCCGATATTGCAGTCTCAAAGCGAGCCGCACGGCCAAAACATCGTATATCGAGGAGAACGGCCAAGCATGCAAAGTTGCCAAGCTTTGCCAAAGCGGCAAGAGCGATCCCGACGGTGATGGCTGGGGTTGGGAAGACGAGGAAAGCTGCCGCGTGAAAACCGCTGGGCCCACCGACGGAAGCCCCGATCAGGATGAATCCTCCCGCCCTTTAGCATTTGACACTACCTATTACCCTTACGGGATGGAAAGTTACTTCAAGACCACATGCGGCGACGCCCAGGATCATGGCGGGATGTATTTTGCAGTGACCGAAAACTCACCGCTGTGGCCACACACCTGCGAGCTCGATAGCTGGGCGGCCTGCGAGGACGAGGACTGCCTCAGCAAGTGGGAACGCCTGCCAACTGACGTTAAAAAGGAAATCAGTGGCAAAAAGCTCGTTCGCGAACCCCGCTGCGACGTCCCCTGTGGTCAGCGCCATAGGATCACCAATGCTGATAAATCGATTGTGACCACGGCTGTGATATACGACGCATGTCCGTCCCAGCACTGGAATAACCGCTTTAAAGAAGTTACAGAGGGCAAAAATCCCTGCGCCGCTGGCATCATGCACCTCGACCTCAGAAAACCACTTTACCACCACCTAAACGGTGGCAAGATTAGCGACAACATCAAAGTTTGGGTTGATCCGTTACCTCTCGATTAACGCATTAAGTCGACCTGGCAATCGTGACTACAATCGATTTTGATGTTGGCGTGTGGCTTTTGTCGGCATAACTTTCCAGCGGCACTAAGGGGTTAGTTTCGGGAAAATAAGCCGCCAAGCATTGGCGCGGAATATCATAAAGCACAACCTTGAAGCCGCTCACTTGTCTCGTCGCACCATGATGATGGCTCGTCAGATCGACGGCATCGCCGCGTTTAAGCCCTAAATCCGAAGCATCGTCAGGATTTATGAACACCACGCGACGTCCAGCCGCAATGCCGCGGTATCTGTCGTCGAGGCCATATATAGTCGTGTTGTACTGATCATGGCTTCTAATCGTCATCAAAACAAACTGGCCTGGACCATTGAGCGACGGAGCTATCTCATGTGTCGTAAACCTGGCCTTACCCGTGTCCGTAGCAAAGACGCGGGCATCACGCGCTTGATGCGGTAGGACAAATCCATAGGGATCCCGCACACGACGATTGAATTGGTCAAAGCCGCCAATCACTCGTTCGATCCGGTCACGGATGAGATCGTAGTTATGGCTAAACGCGCTCCAGGGTGTTGCAGCTTTAGTGGCTTCGGCTGACTTTTGGGCTAGAGTCCGCTCCGCGAGCTCACATACAATAGCCACCTCACTCTTGCATGAAGCCGATGCGGGGCGGAGGTTTCCGCGCGAGGCGCGCACCACACCCATAGAATCCTCTACCGTCACAAATTGTTCCATGCCACCGGCGCGAATAACTTCAGTGCGTCCGATGGCTGGTAGGATCAATGCCTCCGCGCCGGTGACGCAGTGGGAGCGATTGAGTTTAGTCGACACATGCACCGTTAGCCGCGTGCGCCGCAGGGCTTCTGCTGTCTGATCGGTGTCCGGGGCTGCCGCGAGGAAATTACCACCCATGGCAAAGAACACGTCGACCTCACCACGCATCGTAGCACCTATAGCAGACACCACATGAAACCCGTGGCGCTGCGGCGGCTCAAACTGAAACTCTCGACCTAAGTTTTGCAGAAACTCAGCCGGGGGGGCTTCCCAGATCCCCATGGTCCGGTCGCCCTGCACATTACTATGCCCACGCACTGGACACGCCCCAGCACCAGGTCTCCCGATGTGACCACCGAGCAATAAGAGATTCACAATTTCCTGAATCGTTGCCACTGCATTTTTGTGCTGCGTGAGGCCCATCGCCCAACAACAGATCAGATTCTTGGCCTCGGCAATAATGGTGGCAAGACGCTTCATTTCAGTACGAGAGATACCTGAAGACGCTTCGATGGTGGACCAGGATTCTGCACGAATATCCGCTGCGAAGGCTTCAAATCCCGACGTAAAGCTATCAATAAATGAGCGATCAATCGTCCCCGGTTTAGCATCGTCGAGGCTTAGGATCTCCTTCATGATGCCCTTGAGCAGTGCCAGATCGCCGTTGATTTTGACCTGTATATAATCGGTGGCAAGAGGCGTACCCGAGCCCATCCATCCACTGAACTCCTGGGGATGCTTGAACCGCTCAAGTCCCACCTCACGCAGCGGGTTGACAGCAATGATCCTGCACCCGCGCCTTGCTGCCTCCTGCAAGGTAGTGAGCATGCGCGGATGATTGGTGCCAGGGTTTTGCCCAATAACGATGATACAGTCGGCCAGGGCAAAGTCGGATAAATGGACGCTACCCTTGCCTGATCCGATGGTCTCCTTAAGAGCTACACCGCTTGATTCGTGGCAGAGGTTAGAGCAGTCCGGCAGATTATTGGTGCCGTATTGCCGGACAAAGAGCTGATAGAGAAATGCCGCCTCGTTACTCGTGCGACCTGATGTGTAAAAAACCGCTCGGTCCGGCGCCGTGGCGTTGAGCTCCCGCGCGATCATGGCAAAGGCATCGTCCCAACTAATCGGCTCGTAATGGGTGCCCCCCTGGCGCAGGACCATTGGCTCTGCAATACGTCCCTGCTTGCCCAGCCAATACTCGTGACGATTGCCTAATTCGCTCACGCTGTAACGCCGAAAAAAATCCCTATCAACGCGCTTTAGCGTTGCTTCTTCGGCTACGGCTTTGGCACCGTTTTCGCAGAATTCCGCCACGGATCTGTGGTCTAAAGGGTCGGGCCAGGCGCATCCAGGGCAGTCAAAGCCGCGCGTCTGATTTACTGCGGTGAGGGTTTTCCATGTATTGCTGAGACCCATCTCTTTCAGGCTGATGGCCGTCGCGGATAATACCGCTGCAGGCCCGCCTGCGACCTCAGGTCTCTCAGTTATGGTCAGACGCGATTCGTCGATCGGCTCTTCGCGGGTGACTGGTAAAGATGCATCATGGGGGGAACTGTTATTAGATGTCATCGATGCGCTCCTCTCCAGCGTAAATATTAAATCTACCATTTCGTACAAAGCCAATCAGTGTCATGCCAAAGCGACTAGCAAGCTCCACCGATAGACTCGACGGCGCCCCGACGGCTACCATCGCTGGAATTTTAGCAACTAAGGCCTTTTGCACTAGCTCAAAACCTGCCCGCCCACTGACAACAAGGACGCTGCGCGCAGTGAGCTCGCGCAAGTTCTCGCTAGCCAAAAAAGCCGCGCCAATAACTTTGTCGACGGCATTGTGGCGGCCAACATCCTCGAAACCAAAGATAACAGAGCCCGAAGGGCTCACGAGCAGCGCGCCGTGATTGGCCCCGGTGGCTGCAAAGACGGGCTGATGTGCGCGCATCAGCTCAGGCAGCCGCAAAATAGAGGCATGCGACATGCGCCAATCATCCGGCCGCAGCGCTTCGACCCCCTGCGCCATGACGGCGTCTAGGGAAGCCTTGCCACAGATGCCACAACTTGATGTCGTGTAGAAATTTCTCTCGATGCGACTCAAGTCCGGAAGTACACCCGGGCGCAGCTTGACCCGAACGATATTCTGGCCACCATGGGGCACCTGCTCAGGTCCACATCCCGTGACATCACACACCTGAGACCGATGCGTGAGAATACCCTCTGTCACCAAAAAGCCTAAGGCCAGCTCCCGGTCGTGTCCCGGAGTCCGCATGGTCACGGCGATACTGCGCCGCTCACCCGCGCGAGATCCCCCGTCGCACTCTAGTCGGATCTCGAGCGGCTCCTCAATGACCAGCAAGTCCTCCTCGCGTACCGCGCCTTTCCTGCCAAGGTGGCCCTTTAAAACTGGTCTACTTAATTGTTGGCGCGAAGACTCAACCATCGAGTATTCCTGACTTAATTGACAAAGATTAAAAACACCCAAAAACCAGAGTCTTAAGGTCCAAGATACTTAGGTATTTTCACCCGTCACCAACAATTAAGTAGACCAGCTTAAATGCCGACACCTAGACAGAGGTAACGGAGTCAGGACACCACTTCCAGGACCGCTTTTGAGCAAGACTTACGCCACTTTAAATTTCGTCCGCAAGGCCTATCACATCCTCACGACGGGGAATGCTGGGGTCACTGAAGAGCTGCGTGCCGAGATGCAAGGTTGGTTTTTACGCTACCAGGCCGAACTCCGGCGAGCTACTGCCGTTACGACGTCGGCCATCACGCTGTTTGGTGGGTGTGCGATGGCAGCGCTGGCTCCACCGGAGATTAAGGCCCTGTGCGTCTCGGTCTTCTTTCTGCAATCATTCAACCACTTTGCTTATTTATTTCTTCTTCGTGCCCGCATTGTTCGTGAGGATATGTGGTTTATCGCGGTCTACACGGTAGCCACGCAACTTGTGAACGTGTTTGGCTTCGGATCCATCACGGCTATCACGGTAGCCAATCGGAATTTGGATCCGGCTTACCACGTGATTGGCATGGCTCTTTACTCTGCGTTCACCATGTTGATTTGCGATGCCAACAAATTCATTTTCGGCGTTGGTCTTATTGGCGCGCTATTTCATGTGACGGGTGCTGCGTATATCTGGGATGTAGCGGGGTACAACCACAAATTGGCATGGTGCCTCGTCATTGCCGGCGTCGATGCCTACATTTATGCCTACAACCTTAAACGTCTCGGCAACCTCTGGGCTCAGGCAAGAGCAAGCTTTGAAGCGCATCGCCTGGAGCTACAGAACGAAAAGCTGCGCCTTGCCGCTGTCGAATCCGAGCTCGAGTTGGCGCGCGAGCTGCAAGAGTCGTTCGACCCTCCCCCTGAGGCACTGCATATAGGCACCATGGCGATCGACTTCTACCATGTGCCCTACGGTATCTTGGGTGGAGATTGGTATGCCGTGCGCAAGTTAACAACCGGTTCCATAGCTGTGGCCGTCGCCGATGTCACGGGCAAGGGTGTTCCAGCAGCAATGGTGGTGCAAGCCATTCAGTCACTTTGGGTGCACGCCCTGGGCGAACCCGAATTTGATGCCGAACGATGGCTACGCGACGTCAATCGGACCCTTTTAAGTATGGGACGCAACCAGCGTCACACAACGACACTGGGCCTCATGATTCTTTCGAAGGGTGCCGTGACGTATTTCAGCGCGGGGCATGTCCCCCTGTTTCTCATCCGTGACCCGACCGATGTGCAATCGGTGGAACCAATTCTCGGTCGGGGGGACTTGCTAGGCATCAGCGAGACCGTCAGTTTCCAACCGGCAACGGTGGCCCTGCCGCTCTCGGGCGACTTTGCCGTCATGCTGGGGACGGACGGGGTCTTCGACTGGGCGATCCGTCGTGGGCGGCGGCATGTGCTCAAGCTTCTTCAGGAATTACGGGAAAGGGGCAAAGACGCCTTGACCGACCTCGCGGCTGCTGATGATAAGATTCTGGTGCATGTCCGCAAGGTTGGTTGAATTTCACCGAAGTCAGCAGTTTTGCTAGACATTGAGTGCCTGGGGAGTAATATCGTCGCCACCGCGCACGAGGAGGCTACGATGCAAACCGGTCGGCCCACTGGCCTAGGAATCCTTAGCAGTCCCATTGAACTAGCATTGACCTACGACGACGTTTTGCTTGTTCCTGGTCATTCGCGAGTATTACCACACGAGACTAACCTCGAGACGCAGTTTACGAGGCGCATTCGCCTAAAGACGCCGCTAGTATCGGCTGCCATGGATACCGTTACCGAAGCGGCATCGGCGATCGTCATGGCCCAGGCGGGAGGCATTGGGATTATACATAAAAACTTGTCTGTGGCAGAGCAGGCGCAAGAGGTCAAGACGGTCAAGAAGTCCGAGGCCGGTATGGTGCTTGATCCCATCACCGTGGGTCCCGACGAGACGGTCGGCGACATCGTAGCACTGATGCGCCATCACAATATCAGCGGGTTCCCCGTGGTTGAGGGTGGCGCGCTGGTCGGTATCGTGACGGGGCGCGACATTCGTTTTGAGAAGAATCCAGCGCGTAAAGTCCGTGAAGTGATGACCGCTGACGTCATTAGTACGCGCAAGGGGGTCAGCCCTGAAGAGGCCATCGAGACCCTGCACAAACACCGCATCGAAAAGCTGCCGATATTAGACGAAACTGGCAAAAGCCTGGTTGGTCTCTACACCATCAAAGACATTGAGAAGTCGCGACGCTTCCCCAACGCCTCGAAGGATGACAAGGGCCGCCTCTTGGTGGGTGCAGCTATTGGCGCTGGCGGTGACTACATGGAGCGGGCCGAGGCTTTGCTTGAGGCTGGCTGTGATGTGATCTGCGTCGATACGGCGCACGGCCACAGCCAAGGTGTTTTAGACGCCGTCGCTAGGGTTAAAAAGGAGTTCCGTGGCCGCTTTGATTTTGAGGTGGTAGGCGGCAACGTCGCCACGGGTGAGGCTACCAAGGCCTTGATCGCCGCTGGCGCCGATGCTGTTAAGGTCGGTGTCGGACCTGGGTCGATTTGCACCACAAGAATCGTCACTGGCATCGGTGTACCGCAGCTCTCTGCCGTGCTGGAGTGTGCTGCGGCAGCGCGCGGCACTGGCGTACCGGTCATTGCTGATGGCGGTGTGAAATTTAGTGGTGACGTCGTGAAAGCTCTGGCAGGCGGCGCTGATACGGTGATGATTGGCAGCATGTTCGCTGGCACGGATGAATCGCCGGGCGAGATGGTGATTTACCAGGGCAAGAGCTACAAGATGTATCGCGGTATGGGTAGCCTAGGAGCAATGGCCAAGGGCAGTAAAGACCGCTACTTCCAGGGCGAAGTCGAGGACTCCGGCAAGTTAGTACCGGAGGGCATTGAGGGTCGCGTCGCCTACAAGGGCCCGCTTGCCAATACCTTACATCAGGTCATCGGCGGCATACGTTCCGCCATGGGTTATATCGGAGCGGCAAATATGAAAGAGCTGCAGGAGAAGGCGCGCTTTCGCCAGATCACTTCAGCTGGGCTTAAAGAAAGTCACGTGCACGACGTTTACATCACGCGGGAAGCACCCAACTATAAGCTCGACTGATCCGACGGATCTCCGACTGATCCGACTCTTCTGAGATGGCTGGGACTTTCCAACGGCAACGATGCTACTGCAATTAAGGAGCTGCAACCGATCATGAACCACCACGTAACACGCCCCGTTCATGCTGGAGTCGTGGTACTCGACTATGGCTCGCAGTACACGCTTCTCATTGCCAGACGCCTGAGGGAGCTTGGCATTTACGCTGAAGTGATCGACGGTCGCAGCAGTGAGCCACCGGCTGATTTTTCGGTACACGCCATCATTCTCTCAGGCGGTCCCGATTCAGTGTATGAGGTCGGCTCAAGGCGTTTGCCCTCGTGGGTACTGGCTGCGGGTAAACCAGTCCTTGGTATCTGCTACGGTATGCAGCTCCTGGTCGAGGCCTTTGGTGGTCAACTGCGCAGTGGTGAAGGCCGCGAATATGGCCGCGGGCTCCTAAATCTTGAGTCACTTGTACCTGGACCTGGTGGCGCGATGTTTGACGACACGCCATCAACGCAGACCGTGTGGATGAGCCACGGCGACGATGTCGCCGTGATGCCTGACGAATTGGTGGTAGCTGGACGCAGCGACGGTGGCGTGGTGGCTGCGGTGGTGCACCGCGATGCTCCCATTATTGGTCTGCAGTTTCACCCCGAGGTTCATCACAGCGAATGCGGTGCCGATCTACTAAATAACTTTGTACGCAAGGTGGCGCACGCCGATCTCAACTGGGACAGCGGCAGCATGCTGGCGGCCACACTCAGCTACATCAACGAGTCGGTGAAGGATGGTCATGTGCTGGTCGCATGTTCCGGGGGTGTAGACTCAACCGTCGCAGCAGCCCTACTGGCAAAGGCACTCGGGCCGGAGCGGGTCACGGCAGTCTTTTGCGATCATGGGCTCTTGCGTAAGGACGAAGTCACCTGGGTGGCAGAGGCCCTCAAACAGCTTGGACTCAGTCATGTAGAGGTTCTAAACTCACGCAATTTATTCCTGAATGCACTCGCTGGAGTGACCGATCCCGAGACTAAACGAAAACTTATTGGACGCCTCTTTATCGAGGAATTCGAGCGCTATGCTACCGGTCACAAGGCGGAGTTTAGTCACCTGGGACAAGGCACGCTTTACCCCGATGTCATCGAGTCAGCGGGCCACGGTGCTGGCGCCAAAGTGATCAAAAGTCACCACAACGTCGGCGGATTGCCCGAGCGACTTAAGCTCAAGCTCTGCGAGCCGCTGCGCTATCTGTTCAAGGACGAAGTCCGTCAGTTGGGGATGCAGCTTGGGCTGCCTGCGGATATGGTGGACAGGCACCCCTTCCCGGGTCCTGGACTCGCCGTCAGGATTTTGGGCGAGGTCACTGAGGAACGGCTTCATATTTTGCGCGAGGCGGATGCCATTTTCATTCAGGCGCTTCGTGACCATGGGTTTTATGACAAGGTCTGGCAAGCGTTTGCGGTCCTCTTGCCAGTGAAATCTGTGGGCGTTATGGGAGACAACCGCACCTACCAAATGACGGTAGCGTTGCGCGCTGTGACCAGTAGCGATGCCATGACGGCAGGTGTGGGCGAGTTGCCTCTGAGCTTCCTCACCCATGTGGCCGCGGCCATAGTCAAAAAGGTTGATGGCGTTAACCGTGTGGTTTACGACATCACCACGAAGCCCCCAGCAACGATTGAGTGGGAATAATGCCCTTCACCATTGAGATGCCCGAGTAACTATGGACACCGTGCAACCATTGATAGCCAGCGACTCCACCCCGACTGGGCAGGACTTGGTGCATCTGCATGTTCATACGGAGTACTCGCTTCTTGATGGGGCCATCCGTATTGGGGACCTCCTAAAGCGGGTGCAAGCACTCGGGCATACGGCCGTGGCCATCACCGATCACGGTGCCCTCTACGGTGCGATCGAGCTGTATCTGAAAGCCAAAGATAAGGGCATCAAGGCCATTATCGGTAGCGAGATTTTTCACCAAGGGACTCAGGCGTCGCAAGAGTTGGCTACGACTCTCGGTAAATCACCGCTACCCACGTTTCATTTAGTACTCCTGGCGACCTCGCTTGATGGCTACAAGAATTTGATCAAGGCCGTCAGTGACGGTTACCTGCAGGGTTTAGGTGATGTTCCCGTTGTCCCTGAAGCCGCACTGGATCAGTGCGGCGCTGGACTCATCGCTCTTTCCAGTTGTCTGCGCGGTGAGTTTGCTTTTCTCACGGCGGAGCTGCGGCACCTGGCCGGCAGTGAGGCGCTGCCGCTCGACCCGCTTGCCGATACACCGGCAGCTGCTGTCATGGAGGCCCTCAAGGTTCATGTCGACACCATGCAGAGGCGGTTTGGCGCGGGTAACTACTATGTCGAGCTGATCGACAACAATATCCCTGAGCAAAAGCGCCTACTACCTGATCTTGTGACGGTGGCGCGGCACTTCGGATTGCCACTGGTCGCCAGCGCTGATGCACACTATGCGCAAAAAGAGATGGCCGAGAGCCATGCTGTATTGATGGGGATTAAGCATAGCCTCACCATGTCGAAGATCCGCGGAAGGCGCAAAGGCACGCAGTTTCATCTCTTCGACAACGACGAGATGCAGCAAAAGTACGGCGCTTGGCCTGAGGCACTTGCCAATACTAAAAAGATCGCCGATGCCTGCAACGTTAAGTTTGAGTTCGGTAAATACTACCTCCCCAAGTTTGACACGGGCAGACCAGAGACGCCTGAAGAGGCCATGTGCCGCTTTGCGCGCAGTATGCTTGAAGACCGGTTCGTGGCGCTGCGCAAGCTCTACGGGTCGTCATTTGATGCGGCGCGCGAGGATTTCTATAAAAAGCGCCTCGAATACGAGCTCGAAGTAATCTGCAACATGGGTTTTGCCTCGTACTTCCTGATCGTTCAGGACTTTATCAACTGGTCCAAGCGTCAGGGCATTCCAGTCGGCCCTGGACGGGGATCCGGGGCAGGCTCGCTCGTAGCTTATTCGCTGCGCATCACAGACCTCGATCCCATACCGTACAATTTGCTATTTGAGCGGTTTCTAAACCCAGACCGGGTGTCGATGCCTGACTTTGACGTCGACTTTTGCCAAGATCGCCGTGACGAAGTGATCCAGTATGTGACGGAAAAGTACGGCGCCGAGACGGTGGCCCAGATCACGACGTTCGGTAAGATGAATGCCAAGGCCGTGGTCCGTGACGTCGGCCGCGTGCTCGAGCTAGGCTATGGCCGTGTCGACAAGATCGCCAAGCTCATTCCCGAAGACCTCGGCATCACGCTCGAGGATGCACTAAAGAAGGAACCTCGCATCCTAGAGGAAGCGGCGCGCGATGATGCCGTGGCCGATTTGATTCGCCTCGCGCGTCAACTCGAGGGGCTGGCACGCCACACCTCGGTCCACGCCGCGGGTATCGTCATTTCTGATGGGCCGATGACTAACTTCGTCCCTGTTTACAAAGTGGCCGATAGCCCGGGTCTGATCACCCAGTTTGAAATGAAGATGGCCGAAAAGGTCGGGCTCGTTAAGTTCGACTTTCTTGGTCTAAAGACTTTGACAGTGATACAAAAAGCGATCGACATCATTCGTGTGGATCGCTGTCCAGATTTTGATATTGAGCTGATCCCGCTCGATGACAAGAAGGTCTATCAATTCGTCAGTGCGGGCCATACGGTGGGCATATTCCAGCTAGAATCTAGCGGGATGCGTAACCTTGTCGTCAAACTAAAGCCTAGTGTGTTTGAAGACATGATTGCCTTGGTGGCGCTCTTTAGACCTGGCCCATTGGGATCAGGCATGGTCGATGACTTCATCGAATGTAAGCATGGCCGCAAACCGATCATGTATCCACTGCCACAACTTGAACCGATACTGAAAGAGACCTACGGCGTCATCTTGTATCAAGAGCAGGTGATGAAAGTGGCCGGCGAACTAGCCAGCTACTCTCTAGGCGAAGCCGACTTGCTCCGTCGCGCGATGGGCAAGAAGATTGCCGCCGAGATGGAGAAGCAAAAAACACGGTTCGTCACCGGTGCCATTGCGAATAAACATGACGAGACTAAAGCGGCCGAGATTTTTGATCTCATGGCCGAGTTCGCCAACTACGGCTTTAACAAAAGTCACTCGGCTGCTTACGGGCTGATCGCCTATCAAACGGCCTATATAAAGACGCATTATCCAGCCGAATTTATGGCTGCGATCATGACCTGCGACCTTGATAACACGGCTAAAATCGTTCGTTATGTCGACGAGTGTCGCCGCATGCGGATCAAGATCTTGCCGCCAGATGTGAATCGTTCCAGCCTCACCTTCGACGTGCCGTCAGCAATGACTATCGGTTTTGGTCTAGCAGCGCTCAAAGGTGTGGGAGCGCAGGCCTTAGAGCCCCTGATCACCGAGCGGCAACGCGGTGGCACTTACTCGTCGCTTAGTGACTTGGCGCGGCGCGTCCAACTCACTAAGGTAGGCAAGAAGACGCTGGAACTTCTGGCCCAAGCCGGTGCCCTTGACTGTTTTGGCATCTCACGGCCCAAGCTTTGTGAGGTCATCCCCGAGGTCGTAAAGTTCAGCGAAGCCCATCACGAAGCCAACCGCGTCGGTCAGCGGGGGCTATTCGATATCGACACTCCTGAGACCAAGGCCGCTCAAGATCTGAACTGGCAGCTCACGGCCATTGATCAGCGCATCGGTGCACCGAATCCTATTTGGCTCAAAAAAGAAAAGGACCTCCTGGGCGTCTACCTCAGCGGTCATCCGCTACGCTTTCACCGCGAGGACAAAAAGGCATTCGGCCGCGTTACGACAAGCGACCTCGCCAAGGCCATCGGCAAGAAGATCGCCATGGTTGCCACCATGGCAGCCATGAACGAGCGACTCACCAAGACTGGGAAACGTATGGCCAGCGTTCGCCTTGAGGACGAGGACGGCGCCGTCGAGGCCGTGATGTTTGGCGAATTGCCTCCTGAATTCCCCGAGTCCGGAGCCGTCGTCGTGGCCATCGGCCAAGTGAATGCCGGCTTTGACGGAGGAGAACCTCGGTTTCGCCTTGAGAAGCTGATCGACATCGAGGAAATGCGCGGCGAATACGTCAAGTCAGCCACGCTCAAGCTATCACCCGAAGGCGGCTTAGAGGCCAAGGCAGCAAGCTATCAACCTGCACTCACTAAGCTGAAGCAGCACTTTGCCAACCATCCTGGTGATACGCCGCTCACCCTCATCGTCCGCTACGAACACACTGAAATTGTGGTCAGCATTAAAGACATTGCGGTGGACCTGAGCGATAAGTTTCTTCACGGTCTGACCGAATTACCATTTGCCCATACAGATATTAGTTTTCAAATGTTTCAAGCAGGATCCACACAGGACCAGCAGCAAGCTAAAAACTAGAGGTATTTGACTCATGCTTACTCCCAGCCGTACGTTATCACAGTCATGCGCAACGGTAGCTCTCATCGCCACACTAAGCATTAGCTGCCGCGGAACGAGTGACACATCCGCAGTGCGCGATGCTGGTTCTGCTACAGCCGTCTCTCGCGACGGCAGCGTCACTATCGGTGGGCACGAGGCAGGCAAATTTAGACATGCTCTCATTGACGCCGGCGTTAAAACGCAACTTGGTGATATGGGGCTTCAAGGACTAGCGGCAAATTCCGTCACGTGTCACAACGATCATACGACAGCGAGCCCAGAGGAATGCGTCGTCAAAACTGCTAGCGAAGACCTGCCTGTCGTTGGAGCACCTGCCCAAGTGCTCTTTAGCACACTCAAGGCACACAAGCCGAGCCAATCTCACACTGTCACCGCCAACTCCGTCAGCTGCAACTGGCTCGTAAGTGGTGGTGATGGCAGTACGCACTGTACGTTTAATTTTGCCGATTAATTGGGGCGCCCGATGAGCCGGACTTACTACTTTCAGGAACGAGTCCACTTTCCCGACATCGATGCCGGCGGCGCTATGTATCACGGCCGCTACCTCGACTACTTTGACAAAGCCAGGCAGTCCATGCTCCGAGCGCACGGCGTTGATCATAATGATCTGATCAAGGCGGGCTATGCCCTCGTAGTCGTTGAGGCGCATCTACGCTACTTTAAGCCGGTGCGTCTGGGCGACACGCTACACATCTACTCGCGACTGGTCCGTAAATCCGACAAGGTGGCTATCGTCGAGCAGTTGCTCACCACCGAACCAGTGGCTGACACCGAGCTGGAGATGCCGTTTTCGGACGTAGCCAGTCGTGTCCACACGGCTCGCGTCCATTTAGTCGGAGTCGATCTCGAGCTCAAGAAGGCGCGCAAGTTTCCGGGAGAGCTAGCGACGGCTTTTGAGGCGATGGTTGTGGACGCTGGGATTAATTAACTTCCTCAGCCTCAAGAGTCCAAGCCTGCTGCCAACCGGTAAAGCAATCGACACCACTGTATCCAGGGGTTGACGATACATAGACGGCTAATGTGTGGGATCCGGCAGCGACGGTATCGCAGTAACCAACAAAAGTACGGTTATGGTGAACATTAGCATAGCCATGCGAGTAGACATCTGCGGCCAAAGGTGCTTGCGAACATGAGGCTCCATCAATCCTCACCTCCCAGCGACAACTACCATCGGCTGAATAGGTCCTCATATTATCGGTGTAAGAGACTCTGAGAGACGTTCCCGATTTATATTTAGTCATCACTAGACTGCGTCCAGTCACATAGTTGTTGTCACCACCATCTGCTTGATTATATCCGTGGACACGCCAAATTTTACGAGCCATGTAGCCATTAATATCAAGAGCGATACCGGGTGACGTCGTATTAATCCCGACGTTACCATTGGCATCGATATTCAACCTATCCACCCCCTCAGTCGCGAGTGCAACTGCACCGTTTGATCCGGAGTCAGTCACCGTTACGGAGGTGTTACCTTGGATCACTTGGTTAGCACCCGCTGGGACGGAAACACCAGAACCACCCGAGTAACGACAGTAGAGAACCGCAACGTTTTTCGGTCGGACTTCGTCATTCGTGTTCCATTTAGTGCCCAACGCTGCGGCAGGAGCCTGCCAATAGCCGATAAACAAGTTACCGATATAGGAAGATGTCGACTTACCCATATCTACCGGACCGTGACTGTAGCTGTAATTTCCCTGACTGGTGTTGTACATGGAGAAACCCTTCCAGTCCTGATCCTGGATATTACCGGGTGCGCGCTGGCCGCTTAAATCAATCGCGGTTCCTGACTTGTCGATACCGCGGAGAAATCTACCGTAGGCCTCGGAGTATTCCGTCCATCCTGCAGGGCAGGAAGCTGAGGCAAAGGCCATAATGGCGCCTTCTGGCATATTTTGTCCGATTAGCACCCAGCTGGCACCGTTATACATCTCCATAAGATTTGAGGTGGCATTATAGATGGTAAGTCCTGCGGCTGGACTAGCGATGGCATTGCGCTGGGCGGTAGTTAACCTGGGTGGCAGGAAACCGCTAGTAGTTGAACTCACGTCAAGCACGGCGGAAGGGTTGGGTACTCCAATACCCACGTTGCCGCTCGAAGTTACTCTGACGCGTTCATTCCAAGCACCTGAGTTGTTCGAAGTCCAGGTACCAATTCTAAGGTCACGAGTTGCTGGGTAGATAAAAGCAGGATTCGGATCACTCGGCCTACCAGACCATAGCGTCAAGAAGTTGGCCTTAGTCGAATCTGTAACCTCCAGGACAGAAGAGACATCAGCAGTTGTGTTCCGAATGCTCAAATTGAAATCTGGAGCCGTGGTGCCGATGCCAATATTGCCTGCCGCATCCACAATCAACCCTTTACCAGCTGTGGGATCCAAGCCGACATAAGTCAACCAACCATAACTATTGGCCCCAGAATTGTTGGTGTGACCTACAGCCACTCCTTTACTTGAGCCATCACCGACAAACACATAGGGAAGACCCGTTGCCGACGAGTTGACGATATTTGTTTGACGCGTATAGCCGGCGACAGAGCCTACATTAACCTCGAGAAGCGCACTAGGTGCCGCCGTCCCAATCCCTACATAACCTGAAGTCGCGGCAACGGTGATACCCGCAGAGGTGTTGAATCCTCCTGCTGCCTGCAGCTTGAGCGCGCCAGCATCGTTACGCAGCGTCGCCGTGTTAGCGCCACCGTCGACGGTACGCCCTGATGAGTTGAGGAAGGCAATGAAACTACCCGGTCCGTTATTATTCAGGCGTAATGCAGCCAAGGCATCGGATCCGGCGTTAGGGTTCTGCACTGTAGCCGCCACTTCCCAGTTGGTGTCGGATGCTACATGGAGTCTAGTTGAGGGCGTCGCCACACCAACGCCCACATTGCCCGTCGTGCTCAAAGTTGTGAACTGACCCGCATTCGGCGTCGTTGCTCCAATCGCACCAGGAGCAGCCCAGTTAGTCGCTGGCAGCGTCGCACTGCTCCAAGTCGTACCGTTAGATGTGAGTACGTTGCCACTAGCGCCCGGAGCCACACTGAGCAAAGGACTAGCACCGTTACCTAGAAGCACGCCGTTAGCCGCCAGTGTTGCCGCACCGGTACCACCGTTGGCGACACTTAGCGTGCCGGACGTGATCAGTGAAGCACTGTGAGCAGGAAGATCGGCGGCAGCTAATGACGTGCCGGATGTCACCCGGCCCTGCGCATCAAAGGTAACTTTAGTAGCTGTACCTGCAGTCGTAATACTCGGTAACGTTGCCGTGACAGTACCAGAGGCAAATCCCGAGGTCGTGATATCTCCTGTCACGGCCGTCAAGTAATTACCAGCGGGTTGTTTAGCATTAAACACAGAGTAATCACTATTAGACAGTAGTCCGCCCGTGACCCCCGTAGCAGATGCCAGCGGGATATTTAGTGTGTGGACGTTACCGGTAGAAGACCACGACGGAGCAGTACCCGTACTACCTGGAAGTGCGAACGACTGAGTCGGTCCCGTTTGACCATTAAGGCTAGCCAGAGCTGCACCCACGGCACCAACGACTTGCACGGCCGTGCCGTCCCAGTACTTCATCTGATTGACGGTAGAGTTAAACCAGGTTTTACCTTTGTCTCCTGCGGCAAATCCAGTGGGGTCGGCGGTGTAAACACCAAGGCCTAAAGTCTTAGCTGCAGCAATCTGGATATTGCCGGTGTTGACGAGATCGTTTGCGCCCATGTTAAGAGCACCAGACATAGTGTCGCCGGCTTTATTCGCAGGTGTGTAACCAAGAGCGTTTGTGATATCTGCTGTTGGCAGTGTGCCGACGGTGACGGCACCACCGGCGGTCACTTGTTTGAGATACTGACCGGCGCCACCAGTGGTCGAGAGATTAGTACCCGTACCACCGTAAGCGAGGCCGACGGTGCCTGATGTGATCAGCCCAGCGCTGTGAGAAGGGAGGTCAGAGGCGCCTAGCGAGGTCCCCGATGTGACGCGGCCTTTGGCATCATAGGTGACTTTGGTAGCCGTGCCGGGAAGTGCTACAGATTGCAGGGTGGTTGCTACCGTACCGGAGCTAAAACCAGAAGATGTGATGTCTCCCGATAGGTTCGTCAGGTAACTACCAGCGGGTTGTTTAGCGGTAAAGACGGAGTAGTCGGTATTGGACAGAAGTCCGGCCGTGACACCCGTAGCAGATGCCAGCGGGATATTAATGGTATGGACGTTACCGGTAGAGGACCACGACGGTGCCGTACCCGTGCTGCCTGGAAGCGCAAATGACTGCGTCGCTCCCGTTTGCCCGTTAAGGCTAGCCAGAGCTGCGCCCACTGCACCGACGACTTGCACGGCCGTGCCGTCCCAGTACTTCATCTGATTAGCGGTGGAGTTAAACCAGGTTTTACCTTTGTCTCCTGTGGCAAGTCCAGTGGGGTCGGCGGTGTAAACACCCAGGCCCAAAGTCTTGGCTGCGGCAATCTGGATATTGCCGGCGTTGACGAGATCGTTTGCGCCCATGTTAAGGGCACCCGCCATTGTATCGCCAGCTTTATTCGCCGGTGTGTAACCAAGGGCATTGGTGATATCTGCTGTTGGCAGTGTGCCGACGGTGACGGGACCGCCTGCAGTGACTTGTTTGAGATACTGACCGGCGCCACCGGTGGTCGTGAGATTCGCACCCGTACCACCGTGAGCAAGGCTGACGGTGCCTGATGTGATCAGCCCAGCGCTGTGAGGAGGGAGGTCCGCGGCGTCTAAACTAGTCCCAGCGGTGACGCGGCCTTTGACATCGTAAGTGAGTTTGGTTGCCGTGCCGGGAAGTGCCACAGATTGCAGGGTGGTTGCGACCGTACCGGAGCTAAAACCAGACGATGTGA
>VGTI01000055.1 GCA_016874735.1 Deltaproteobacteria bacterium | reverse complement strand
AGAGCATAGGTAAAAAATGATCTCAGCTCCGAAACGCAGCAATCGGTCCTTGTGAGTGAGAATCAGCCGGTCCACGCGGCCACCGAGAATCAAGTGAATCAGTTTTTTGAGACCGCGCTTTTTGTAGGGATGACAGGCGAGCCTAGGCGACTGTTATGCGCGAGGTCACATCCGCGATAAGGCCCAAGCTGTCTTGGGGGACGCGTAGCGAGTAGCGACGATGTCCGCCTGGCGTCCGGTACGCCGCCGCGCTAGTGCCCTCTTGCTCCCACCGGCGCAGCGTTGATACTGATGTGCCAAGTTCCCGACTCTCTTGACCTATTGACAAATACATAGGCGATACCTCCCAGCGTCCTATCGGCATGGAGGGCGTAAGCTATTGAATGGGCACATTTAGGTAAGGATTTGGCTAGCTCTAGTCAGCCCCTAAGAGGCTGCCCGGCGTTAGGTCAAACCAAGAGAGTTCGTCATGATCCGAGATCTTTTGTACGAGACGGCGGAAATCTTCCGAGCTAGTCACCATTTCGACCCGATTGGATTTTGCAACGCCGGCCATAAAAGTACCTCAAGTCCAGCCATACTAGGTTTCGGTAATTTTCCGGGTAATCTTATTTACCTGGTCCACTTAATTGTTGGTGCATTCGTTCAAGCCACGGCATTTGCTCACCAAATGGTAGATTTTCCGTGAGACTTCCGGTAGGGATCTGCAAGGTTTGATGAACATTGCGAATCTCATCTGCCACCAACAATTAAGTGGACCAGTTTTAACTAGGTGAACCAGCCTATGCACCGGCACCCTATCCTATCCGACCTATCACGTTACCAAGAACTCTGGGCCAGCGTTGCTGCCGACGGTGGAGCGCCGTGCGATTCGGAGCGTGAGCGCCTTACGCTGGAGCGCATGTTTGGCTTTGTTCGTCGGTGCGCCGGGGCCTTTGAGAGAGACACTCTCGAGGGGCATCTCACCGGCTCGGCTTTGGTGGTGTCGCCAGATCTGAGCCATGTCCTCCTAACCTTGCACGGTAAGCTAGGGAAATGGCTGCAGCTTGGTGGCCATGCTGACGGTCACAACCTGCTGCACGAAGTCGCGATGCGTGAGGCCGAGGAGGAGTCGGGGCTGACCGGTCTCCGGTTCCTGCGGTACGAATCCGGAATCTTGCCTCCGGAGCTGACGACGGAAAGGCCTCTGCCCCTCGATCTCGATTGCCACGACATCCCTGAGCGACCAGGTGAGCCGCGGCACGTTCACTACGACGTGCGCTTCGTCATTATTGCGGATCGCAGCCAGCCCCTGGTGATATCAGAAGAGTCTAAGGATCTTAGCTGGTTTGCTATTGACGAGGCGAGGCGGGTTGCGCCGGAAGTCAGTACCCTGAGGCAGTTCGACAAGCTAGATTGGCTGCGCCAGAGGTTGACAGAGGGCAAGTGCACCTTAGGTTATTAAGTGATCTACGGTCCGATCAGGCCGTCCCTTGAAAACTCTTTGACGCGAGATGTAACCGTGTCTGATTACTATAAAACTTTAGGCCTCGCCAAAGGGGCCAGCAACGACGAGATCAAAAAGTCCTACCGCAAGCTAGCGCTACAATATCACCCCGACCGCAACAAGGGTGACAAGGCGGCTGAGGACAAATTTAAGGAGATCAGCGAGGCGTACGCCGTTCTGAGCGACGACGAAAAGCGCCGGCAGTACGATGCCTTCGGTGATTCGCGCTTCCATCAGCAGTATTCGCAGGAAGACATCTTTCGCAACACCGACTTCGGCTCGGTATTTCAGGACTTTGACATGGGCGGCCTAGACGGCATCTTCAGTCGTATCTTTGGTGGAGCGGCTGGCGGCGGGGGCGGTGGCTTCGGCGGCGGGCCATTTGCTGGTGCTGCCGGAGCGCGGGGTGGTCGCCGTGGCGCGGCGGCGCAGATGAAGGGCCAAGACGTCGAGTTTCCTCTGCAGATCGGTTTTGCCGAGGCCTTCAGTGGAGGCGAGAGGGCCGTGAATTTTCGCTTAGGCGATGGCACGGAGCGGGCGCTCAAGGTCCGGATTCCTAAGGGGGCCAAGGACGGTGGACGTCTTCGGGTTGCGGGCATGGGGGCGCCGTCCCCTTACGGAGGGCCCTCTGGCGACCTTTTTGTAATCCTGCAGGTGGCCCCACATCCGCATCTGACGCGCGATGGTGATGACATAGTTGTCCACGTACCGCTCAAGATTTCTGAGGCTCTCCTCGGCACGTCCCGTGAGGTCGAGACGTTGGACGGGGTCAAGAGAGTGAAGATCCCCGCGGGCGTCAAGCCTGGCACCAAAGTGCGGCTGCGGGGGCTTGGATTCCCGCATACCGGCAAGGAGACACGGGGTGACTTTCACGTCATCGTCGATTTCGAGGTGCCTTCTCATCTGACCCCTGCCCAGAAATCCGCTGTCGCGGCACTACAAGAAGTTGACCTATGACGAGGCGCGTTGCACCTTAGCAGGGATTCATCTTACTTGAGGTTGGGGGCGCGGCGTGGGACGGAAGTTTAGGCGGTGGCGGTCGTTAAGTAGCGAGAGGCCCACAAGTCTTAAAGATGTAGCCGGCATCCTCCTGGCCAATCGGCAGTTTACGCAGCTATCTCAATTAACTTACGGTGACTTTGGTCTTACCGCAGTCGTTGAGACGATGGTTAAGGCCATCAGCGACGGAAAGCGCATCGGACTCTACGCTGACTATGACGTCGATGGTACGATGAGCTGTGTCTCCTGGATCTGGTTTCTTGAGGCGATAGGCTACAATAACTTCGTCCACTATATTCCCTGTCGATTCAAAGAGGGATACGGTCTCAATCTCAAGGCCATCCAACACCTGATCGATGACGAACGAGCTGAGCTCATTATCACGATGGACACGGGAATAACGGCCAACCTTGAGGCTGCCTACTGCCGTGAGCGTGGCGTCGAGTTTATTTGCACGGATCACCACGTGATCCAGCCCGAGAAGATGCCTGACTGCATCATATTAAATCCTAAGATGCATCCGGACTCCATGTATAAGGAGCTGTGCGGTTGTGGCATCACCTTTGTGCTACTGCGCAAATTGGGCGAAAGGGTAGGGGCTCCGGCCTCAATATGGACCGACCTTTTGGCCCTGACCGGTATGGCGACGATTTGCGATGTGGTTCCCCTCAATGGTGTGAATCATCGGCTTGCCAAATTGGGCGTGGCTGCTCTGAGTCAGAGTCGTCGTCCGGTGATCAGAGAGCTGATGAGTGCCTGTCAGACGCTCAAGGACGTGGACGAAAAGGATGTCGGTTTCCGACTTGGTCCGCGCATCAATGCCGTTGGCCGTCTCGAGCATGCGGATTCGGTTATCAAAGCCTTCATCGGTGCCGATCCGAAGCCGCTCATCGAGCACATGGATACCTGCAACGAGCAGCGCAAAAAGATTCAGCGTTCGATCGTAGAGCAGGCGCGGCGCGAGGCCGCACGCTATGGCGACGCACCCGTGCTATTTCTTGGGGGTGATTGGCATCCCGGTGTGGTCGGGATTGCTGCCAGCAAGATTGCCGAGGAATTTTGGCGCCCAGTTTGGCTTTACCAGCGGCAGGCCGATGTCTGTAAAGGATCGGCGCGGTCCGTGCGTGGCTTCGATGTGACGGCGGCGATGTCACAGGTTGGATCGATGTTTACCAAGTTTGGTGGCCATGCGGCGGCTGGTGGCTTCACCTTCGCGACGGCTAAAGAGGACTATATCCGCGCGGCCCTCACCGATGTCGCTGCGGCTATGCGTGCCGAGAAACCTGAGATTTGGGAGAGCCAAATTGTATTCGACTGTGAGCTGCCGTCAGATCTCGCGACGCTGTCCTTGACCGAAGAGTTGGACGGCCTCAAACCCTTTGGTCACGGCTTTGAGGAACCACGCTTTGCCATTAAGGCAGAGATCACGGGTACGCGCTTCTATAACTGCAAGGAAACCGGCGAACCGCGCCATACCTGTGTGATGATTCGTGCGGGTGCGACTGCGCGTCCGCAAAAAGTGATGTTCTTCAACGAAGTCCACGAGGACTTAAAGGACGTCACCGAAGCGACCTTTGTCGTGTCGGCTGGCCGCAGCACCTTTGGGGGTGAGACCTCGTTGACGCTTTACGGCCACGACTTCGCCCTGGAGGCTACCGCTATCTAATTGAAGAGTGCTGGTGGGCGCGGTAAGATAATACGTACCGCTTCCGCCTCATCTTCCGTTTCCTTATCCGTAGTAAAAGTTCCAAAAAAATAATCAAAATTCTATTATTTGTCATTCTGCCATGTGGAGTCGCACGCTATGTCGGACCCCATTGCCTTTGCTAGTGCCACAGAATTACTCGCAATGATGGAACAAGGCGAGCTGTCTAGTAGGCAACTCCTTGAGATTTATATTGGGCGCGTCGAGGCCTTTAATCCCAAGATTAACGCCGTCGTTGCCCAAGATCTTGATGCTGCAAGGCAGCGGGCGGATGAGGCGGACGCGGCACGCGCGCGCGGCGAGCTCTGGGGCCCTCTTCACGGTCTGCCTATGACTATCAAAGATACCTATGAGGTTGCTGGAATGCCCTGTGTGGCTGGCGCCGTTAAGTATAAAAGTTACATGCCCGGCCGGCATGCGGCTCCCGTGCAGCGGCTGATCGATGCAGGCGCCATCATCTTTGGCAAAACAAACGTGCCTTATTTAGCTGGGAATCTTCAGTCCTATAATCGCGTCTACGGTACAACCAATAATCCGTGGGATTTGACGCGTGCTCCCGGGGGCTCGTCTGGAGGAGCTGCCGCCGCCGTGGCAGCTGGACTCACAGCTGCAGAACTCGGGAGTGACATCGGTGGTTCTATTCGTACACCGTCACACTACTGCGGGGTTTTCGGTCACAAGGCGACCCATGGTGCCATAGATATGACTGGTCATATTCCAGCGGAGCCGGGCACGGTGACCCAGTTTGATCTCCAGTCGGCGGGACCAATTGCGCGATCTCCGGAGGATTTGGAGCTACTGACACGCGTGCTAACGGGTATAGGTGGCTTGGTCCACGGCGCCACCGATTTGCGTTCGCGAAGGGCTAGGGGCGCAAAGGTCAAAGGTCTCAGAATTCTCGCTTGGCTGGACGACCCTCTTTGTCCCATCGAAGCACAACTCCTGCACTCCTATCGCAGCCTTTTGGCGCGACTCCAGTGCGAGGGTGCCGTGGTGACTGAGGGGGCGCCGTTTGGACTGTCGCTCGCGACGTATTTCCCGCTTTATCTCAATCTCCTTTCGAGTGTGCTTAGTGTGTCGCTACCTAAACATCTTCGTGTTTTAATGCGGCTATTGGCACCGCTATATAAAGTGGCGGGACCGGTAATTGGCCTGCCTCTTTATTTTGACCACTACTTGCGCGGCGGCGGGCAGTCCCATGTCAGTTGGCTCCGGCATCATGAACAAAGAGAAAAACTACGCCTAAGGCTACCCGATCTTTTTGCGCGGTTTGATCTCGTGCTGGCACCTGTCGTGCCCATGACTGCCATTAAACATCAGCAGCTCATGCCCCTGCCGCTGCGGCGTGTCCGCATCAATGGAGAGTCACGTCATTACACGGACCATTTGAAATGGGTGTCTTTCGCGACACTTCTTGGCCTCCCGGCAACATCGGCGCCAGTCGGTAGGGATGCAGCGGGACTGCCCTTTAATGTGCAAGTCATTGGCCCGCCTCATAAAGACATCGAAACCATCCGCTACGCCAGCTTGATCGCTGCAGTAGCTGATGGTTTCTCGGTGCCAACTTCTTGGCGCCAGAGCGCCTAGACTTGCAATCGAGTTTAGATGTACCGCTCTGCTGCGTGAGGAGTGCCCTCAACGCGGCCTGAGCCTGTGATCTCCATGAACTGGGCCTTGCGCTTTAAGTCGCGAATTTCAAGCGCACCGCAGTAGGTCATCCCGGAGCGAATGCCGCCGAGCAGGTCTGACACTATGGCTTTGGCGGGGCCCTTTGCGCGTACTTCGAGAGCAACGCCTTCGGCCGTCTTCCACTCCTGCATTTGTCCCATGAAGTCTTCTTGCGCCTCGCGCGAGGCCATGCCGCGAAATCTTTTGAAACGCTGGGTCTCCCCTGACGCTGATGTGCGCTCAAAAAATTCCCCCGGAGTTTCGTCAGTGCCCGAAAGCATACCGCCGAGCATGACCATATCAGCACCAGCAGCCAGAGCCTTGACGGCATCTGCGGGCTGGCGGATGCCTCCGTCGGCGATAATGTGGCGGTCGACTTTGCTGCACTCGACCACGGCTGTGAGCTGGGGCACGCCAAATCCAGTCTTGATCCGCGTCGTACAGACCGAGCCGCTACCGATCCCGACTTTGATGACGTCGGCACCTGCAGCTGCTAGATAATCAGCGCCAGCGTAGGTGGCGACGTTACCGGCGATGATCATAATATTTTGTTTGTAACTTTCGCGCAGGCGTCGAATGGCGCGATTTACCTCTTTAGAGTGGCCATGAGCAACGTCGACGCACACGATTTCGGCGCCGGCAGCAACCAGTGCTTCTGCTCTCGTTAGGCCGTCGTCACCGACACCAATAGAAAAGCCAACGTGTTTAGGGCTACCTGCAGCTTTAAACATCGCTACGTTGTCCTCTACTGACACGAACCGATGGAGCAAAGCCAGACCACCCTCAGCAGCGAAGAACTTGGCCATCTCGACGCCGGTGATGGTGTCCATGTTGGAGCTCGCCAGTGGGATAGCAAAAGTGCGGCCAGCGATCTTGACGCTGGTGCTCACTAAACCCCGAGATCTGATGCCGTTGTAGGCCGGGACTAGCAAGACATCGTCAAAAGTCAAACCACGCGTTAGTGAAAGCACCTCGTGTCTCCTCAAAATGGCGGTAAGTGCCAAAACACCTCGATCATCATCCTTTTGGGGGGATGACTCAAGGTGTTTTCCGGGGCGCACCGATGCGGCTTGCGAGGCCTAACTTTAAGTCTCTGTAATTTCAGTTGTCCTCGGGATCGAGAATCAGGGCGTGGCTGGACAGATTGCACTTGACGCACTGCAGAATGATCTCGATTTCGCCCTCATTATCGCTAAAACCGCTGCGGCTATCATTGAGGGTGAAGCGAGCCGGTTCGCTAGGCTTGATGCCGATATTGCCCCGGCTACCGACAAGTACCGGGTTATAGGTGCCCTGGACCATCACCAGAGACTGGCTTGGTGCTGAGCTCATCGCGCAGTTGCCACCGCATTCGTTGTTTAGGCCCTGTGGGCTTGAAAAAGCCGCAAACCTGCTGCTGCGCCACTTGCCATAAGCCGCCACGTGATAGGTCGCCGTGATGCCGTCGGGATTTCTGAAGATGACGCCCTCTTGGTCCGAAGCTTTGACGCGTAAGCGGTAGGTTTGACGTTTTTCGTCTTGCTCACGGCAATTCACACAACGCCAATATATCTGCTGCGCCCCAACGTTGTCACCGTAGTCGCCGAGGCCGTCGTTCATGACAAAGCTGATCGACTCGCCCGGTGCGATATCGACGCGACCCGACTGATCGGCACGGCGGTAGGATTGATCGGTACGCAGAAGCATCGCTCCCAATTTATCGGTGGGACTTAGTGAGTTGGAACTCAATTGTGCGGCGCTGCCGTCGGTGGGGACTCCGTCGATGCCAACGGGGATTTTTTTACCGTAATCCCACGTTTTACCTGTGCCAATAGCGTAGGCAATGGTCATCGTCTTGGTCGTGCTATTGACGATGGAATTTCCAATCTGGCTATCTGCATTGATTCCTAGCTCATTGATGTCGACAGCCAAGCGGTTAACGTCTTGGAGACTGCCGTTTAGCTGGGCAAACTGCGAGGTGCACGCTCCGAAGTCGGCTGCACCCGCTCCTGTCAGCTGGTAGCTGAAACAAGCTTTGGCAAGTTGCTTGATACGCTCAGCGTTACTCTTAACGGCGCCAGCTAGTTGCTGGTCGAGTTCGACATTTTTATCCTTGGCCAGGTTGACGGCCGCTTCGAGGCTTAGGGAATCTTGGCGCATTTTCTCGAGCTCGGAGCGTATCGCGATAATCTCGTTACTGAGAGTGGGGAGTCCCTTCACACCGAGATTTTTAAGCGGTGCCGTGACGTAGTTGAGCACGGTCGGCTGGCTTTCAACCTGTTTTGGAAATTCTGTACTCGCGTAGTTCATGAGGTCATCGATGCGCTGGCGGCAGGCATTAAATTCCTCGACGCTGGTCATGGAACAGCTGCGGACGGCGAGTAGGGACTGATTCGGTGTACCTCCAAGCTGATTGACGTTGACGGTTAAGGTCCCGTCCATGCCTTTTTGTTCGAGTTTACGTGTGATGTCCTTCGATACTTCGGGCCATGGTCCGGTGAGCTTCAGTTGACTCTGCCATTTCAGACGACTTTCCTCGTTGGCAAAATCGAGATTGAGCGTGATGGTCAAAAGGCCGCCACGGTTGATTTGCATCACATACTCATCACCACAGGTCTGCATCATGGACTCGGTCGACAGTGCTTTAGCTGCATCCGTTAGGTTGATGCTGCGCAGTTGTTCGCTTCCGGTGTCGATCCGGACTGCATAGACAAGATTTGCGGCGCTCTTATTGCGGTTGATCGAACGGTAAAATCCGGCTCCGGTGCCAACGTCCATAAATGCGACCTTGGCCGTGCCCTTAACCTCGCCCGAAAGCTCTTTCATGATGTTTTCGGTGCTGACATTTTGACCCAGATTGATCGATCCGGCGTTGGTACCTACCTTGGCGGTTTGTCCGCTGACGCAACTGCTGGCTTGTCGCAGTTCTTGGACTAGAGAGTCATAGCCCTGTCCGAGAATAGGCTCGACATCGCCTGCGGTAAACGGCACCACATCTTTGCCTCGTGACGCGTTGGTCGAACGGCAGCTTGCATTGATTAGGGGGAGCAGGACACCGATGACGTAGAGTGGACGCGCTGAAAACACGTGGTAGATCCTCCAACTTAAGTATTGCCAGGGGTCACAGTGCTACATTTAATTGATATTAAACTTTGCTTTTAATTGATCCGCTTTAGCATCGGTCAAGACACTGTCGAGGACTCCTTGGATACTGCGGATCATGGCTAGGCGCAGCAGCTCGTTGGTCTCTGAACTTGGCACCAGGTCGCTGAGGTCGTCCTTGATGCTCGGCGTGCGTAGCTCATCGTTATTTGTGACCTTGCACTTCGCCATATCTTCGCCACAAAGCCCTCGCACCGCGTTGTAGCCAATGGTGACCACGGCGATTGATGATTGAATGGGATTCTCGAGGCTACGCACGGCCGTCAGCGCGCCCCTGGCCTGATCGAGAAATGACTTCAACCGGTCGTCGGCGCCGGCCTCGGTCTGCGTGATTTTATCGAGATTTTCGAGGATAGCCCCCGGGTCAATGGCCCACGTAACGTCTTTTTCCAGGCGCGCCTTCAGGCGTATTGGATTGACGCCTAGTCCTTCGGCCATAGTCCATCCCGCGTGATCCTTACGGACGTCTTCGCCGCTATAGAGGAAAGCGCTGCGGTAATCGGTGACGGCATCGATGCTCGTTAGGTTGAGACCAATACCGCGGACTTGTGCTCCCTTGGTATTGGCGTTGATGTCAAATTTCGTCAGACGGACGCTGACGGCAATTTCATTTGGCGCTAACTTGAGATTTTCCGCGGCGACTTCCTCGCCCATAAAAAGGAAAACACACCGCATCTTTTTGATCTTTTGCGCGAGACTGTTGCGCAGTGGCCGAATGGCAGAGTTTAAGTGTTTTTGCCGGTAATCGGTCCACGCGGTCTGGCAGGATTCTTCGAGTTTGGCGCGGAAACTGCGGGATTCAGCCCCCACGGCAAGAGTCGCTAGTCCCAGGTCTTGGATCAGGTCCTCGCGGGGGATCCGCATCAGCAGGGTAAAGCAGCTACCTGCTTCCATGCCTTTGCAAAAGTTGCGGTCGTACTGGACTAAGTCTTTGTCCTTGCTCGCCTCGGGCATGGTGACCGGAGGGAGGTTGGTGTCCCAATCAAATTTGGGGTCAGAATTAGACCGGCTGGCACGGCAGCTACTCGCTGCTGCAGCTACGAACGTAAGCGCCAGTGCGAGACATCTACTATGCGATCCAGATACGGCGGTTACACGCATAAAGACCTCAGTGCGGCTAAATTGATAAATATATTCTGATTAGAAGGCTTTTTAACATAGTAGCACAACCCATGAAAACTGCCACCGCAGCGATGGCGCCGGTGGCAGTGGGTTGCGTCGTGTTGGGTAATTAGAAGACCTTCACACACTGCAGTTCGATGGCATCAATCCAGTGCCCAGCCCGGAAGCGGATACCCTTAGCTGCGGTGCCGTCAGTGCAACGATATTCGAGAGCTTGGCCTTTTTCGTCCGGTGAGAATACGGCCACCTGCTGACCCTGTGTGTTACCGGATTGAATTTCGTCCTTGCTGGCACAGATGAGGCTTAGTGAGCCGACGGCCGTTGTTCTTTTGTAACTTTCTCTAGTCCCCCTCACTCCCGTGACTAATTTGCCACTGGGGCAACGGACGTCGAATGCAGTGGATTGATTGCGGCCAAGCTGTGGATGCTTCTCTCCATCGCTGCACACGGCGCCGGCGCGGTCGAGGATCCAGCCGCTTTCGCCGTGCAGGCCTGTTAGGTAGTCTCGACATGTTTGTGTCACTTCGCCGCCGCCTTGGCCACCGATCGCGCCGGCATTCTGCAAATCACCTGCTGGCGTGGTGTATTCCGGATCGTAAGCGCTATGGTCGAGGCCGAGCTCTTCCACGGGTTGGCAAGCACCATCACCATCGACACAGGTCTTGAGGTTCGATGCCAGCAGTCGGTAGTTTTTATCCATTTTGTTCAGGACATCCTGAAGCTCCCTACGACGGCTATCGGTGCCGTAGCCGTTGGGAGTGGAGATCAGATCTTTAACTTGCTGGCGCTTCGCAGTAGTTTCGTCTAGGGCAGCTGCCGTGGCTTTTTTGTTAGCCCGAATGGTGGCGTCGCCAAGCTCCGTGAGATTCGGGAGTCCTGGGTAGGCCTCCGTTAGGAATGAGTAAACATAAGGGTCTTTGTTCACAGACTCAGGGAATACGTTAATAGCGTAATTGAATAGATTAATAATTATTTTCTTGCACTCAGCGCTATTCTTAAGGTCGCAAATCATAACGTCTTCCCCTTTGGGGAATGACTTCTGAAGATCCCTGGCATCGCCGCCCTGTTGATTGAGGGTGATCTTGAGGGTTGTTTTTTCACTGGCTTGGTCTAGTGCCTTCGTGATCTCGGTGTTGGACTCTACACCCCATTTAATAGCTTTCGCACCCACAGAAAATGCTGAGGTGAAACTTTCTTTACTTTGTTTGTCGTTAAACATGAACGTGACGCCTGCAAGCAAGCGCCCGCCTTCGGTCGTCTGGCTGACGTAGCGGTCACCACATATTTTACGAAATTCCTGGGGGGTATCCGTAGCCTTTTTGTCGTCTTTAACTTTAACACCCAGGGCCTGATAGGAGTTTGTAGTCACGCTGAAGTCGAGCAGATAGGTTGCCGAGTATGCGGTTTCTTTTAGTGACGATGCGAAATTAGCCGAGGCTTTGCCTGTCGCGATAGCGTAGGAAAGCGAAAGCGATGAGTTAAAGCCAAGGCTCGACATTTTACTGTCGAGCGACTCTACGCGCTCAAAAGTCAGATTGGTACCCGAGCCACCAAGCTTGGTACCCTGAGGTTCGTTGTCGTACGTAATACACAAATCTTTGTTGCGCATCATCTCAGTGTCGTAACCGATACCAAGTCGCACCGGTACATCTGCAGATTGACTTTTGGCCGCACTGTTACCAGGCTTTTTGGGTACACAGGCTGCCACTCCGATGGCAATACTCAATAACAACGAATTTTTGAGCATAGATGACTCCTTGAACAGATCGTGTAGCGATACCTGCATGAACCGGGCCAAGATGAGAATGGACACCAAACAGAGAACCTGGTAACCAAAAAGCAAAAGTTTAGAGACGAATCGAGTTATCAAAACAGTGAGATCAAGCAAGCGGCCGTGAAGGTCGACATGTCGCATCCGGCTACCGCAACCGGGTCATCGGGCGATCGGTGTCTCGGCTTTAGACAGGAGGTGTAAAAAAAATTGGCGTAGGGCTTGAGGAAGCTGTCGGTAGGTCTAAGTTGGTCTGTATAGGGTGGGTAAAAAATGCATCCGAAACAAACTTATAAACACCTGATAAGATTAGATAAAAAGCGTCATCTGTAATTATCCTAAAGTCTTTCGCGCCGGTGCCGACAAGTCACTAGGAGGCCCAAGAGCTAACCATAATCAGGCGACGCCTGATGGACCGAGAGTGTTATGCGAACTTTGGTGCTAAACGCAGGATTTGAGCCCATGCAGCTAATCAGCTGGCAGCGGGCTCTTTGTTTAGTTGTGGCTAAGAAGGCCGAAATCGTGGCGCGCTATGACAAGGTGGTGAGGTCGGTGTCGACGAGCATGCCGCTGCCAAGTGTGGTGCGTCTGGTGCGCTATGTCAGTGCCGTGAGCTATTTCGGCCGGGTGCGGTGTACGCGCAAAAATATACTACTCAGGGATCACCATCAGTGCCAATATTGTGGGCTTAAGTGCCGCGGCTCGCAAATATCAGTGGATCACATCATACCGAAATCTCGGGGGGGCAGAACCACTTGGGACAACGTGGTGGCGGCCTGTCATGACTGCAATCGCCGCAAAGGCTCGCTGACCTTGGCAGATGCTGGTATGGTGCTACGCAAGGTGCCCAAGCGTCCCTCCTGGCGCGAGCTCATCGCTTGCCTAAGTCAGGATTCGGGGGTGGAGTGGGCGACCTATCTGCTATCAGCCATGTAGCTACCTAGGACGACCAGTGAGCCAAGTTGAATGCCTGCGCGTGGTGAGCACTTCACCGGCGCCCACAGCAGTGAGTGAACTCGTTACCCTGCACCCCCTGACCCTACCAGCTGAGGGCGGAGGGGCTCTTGCCATCTGTGCCGCGGAGCTGGCGCATGTCCCGGTATCCGACGCGGACCCTATCAGGCACCTGTGTGCAGAATTGATGGCGGAGAGGCATACGATTGGCTACGGCTTAAGGCCGTCGGTGCGGGCAGTGTTCTTCGACATGGATGCCACGGTCATCCGCGAGGAATCGCTAGTTGCGCTTGCCGCATTTGCTGGGGTTGAGAAAGAGGTTCATGAGATCACCGAGCGCGCCATGGCCGGAAGTCTCGACTTCGCCACAGCCTTGCGTGAGCGCGTGGTGCTACTTAAGGGCCTAGATGCCGCGGCGCTATCAGTTCTGGCCGGGCGTCTAACCTTGATGCCGGGTATCAAGACGCTGGTCGCTGGGTGCCGGGCCGCCGGGATCCCCTGTTTTATGGTTTCAGGTGGGTTTGTGGAGCTAGCAGGCCCTATAGCCAATCAAGTTGGATTTGATGGGTTTCATGCCAATCGGTTCGCAGTGCACGGCGGCTGCTTAACGGGTGCCTTGGATGGACCCATCGTTGATGCCCGTGGCAAGCGGGATTTTGTCGCTGCGACTTGCCGCCGTCTCGGCGTGAATCTCGCGGATGTCGCTGCAGTGGGTGACGGCGCCAACGATTTGCAGATGCTCAATTTAGTAGGGATGCCTGTGGGCCATCAGCCCAAGGACGTTTTGTTGCCTCATTTACATTTTGCCAACTGGCTGGGTGATCACAGGCTGCTGTTGCCGCTCTTTGGGTTGGTTGGTTTTTAAAATAAAAAAATGCCGCAATGCAATATCTCTCGTGAGATGGCGACGGTGCGCGGCGGGAGTCGGTAGGCCAAGACCTCGGTCCGGCTTCGATCCGGCTTCAGCCCGACTTCAGTCATGCGGCCCTACTGCCGATGAGACGGTTGAGTGAGGGAGTCGATGAGCCTGTTGCACCCAACGGAACACCACCTACAAAAATCCAACGTCAGCTGGCGGTGGTTTGCATTGGCCTCGCTGGTGTGGCTCGGTGTCGTGATTGGGATGCAAGAGTCAGCGGTTGGTGGTTACTTTGAGTCCCGACTAGCGCGGCCCTTCGATTTCCGTGTGAGGCATATGCTCGGTAAATCGGTGCAAATAACCGATCGCCTCAAAGTGTATGCAGTCGACGACTCCACTGTAGGGCAGGTTGGTGCGACTATGCTTACGCTCGATAAATGGGCGGAAGTTTTAAACTTAATCGTAGGTAATCGTCCAGCGGCTGTATTTATTGACCAGATGTTCACCTTGGCCGTCGATCAGAGTGGCAAGTTTCGCGCTGCTCTCGACCATGCCCGCGCTAGCGGCGTGGACGTGGGCGTAGGTGCGTTCTTCACACCTTTCCCGATTAAATACCGCGAGAAGCTGGAGTACGACCGGAGCGAGTATTCGTTGGCAAAAATGCTGGGACAAGAGGCGGGGAGTGTAGTCAGTGACGACCTGCTGCCGTCGTTGGCAGATCGGCGCAGCTGGTTCGGCTTCGGCCCAGCTAACGTGCTGCGACCGTCGCTTAGTTACATTGGGCACTTGATTTATACCGACGATGGTTTAGTGGCGCCGCTTGTGCGCCTAAGCCAAGATGCTGCGTTAGGGCATATGTCTATTTATGCTGCCAAGGAGCGCAAGATTGTCGACGGCCGATTCTACCTCAACAATCATTTGGTACCTCTCAATGGTGAGGGGCAAGTGGTCGTCAATTTACCGCATCCGCTGCAAATTGCCTCCAAGACAAAGTCCATGCTAGGTCTAGTGAACCTTGCAGAAGAGGGGCGTCCCTCGTCGATCATTCAGCCCGGTGATGTAGTGATCCTACTGCCGCTCATGTTTACCGGAAACGTTGATTTTCATGAGACACCTTTTGGAAACTTGCCAGGGGGCTACCTACAAGTAGCTATGTTTAACAGTGTACTCACCGGCGCATGGTTGAAACCGCTGATGGGAGGTGTCGCTCTTACTATGATCTTCACTTTGATTGGCGGTTTGTTGGGTATGTACCTGTTCGCCACACCATTCTGGATGGTGTTCATAATCTTCTTTAGTGCCATCGTTGCGGTCAGCCAGTATCTCTTTTCTGCTCACAACATTGTCGTCCCGTGGATTTTTCCGCTACTCGGGTTTGTCGGTAACGCGATTACTATTTTTGCGGAAAAAACGCGTATTTTTGAACGACGTACCGAAGGTCTACGGCGTGCTCTCGAGGGCGCCGTGGCGCCAGGTGAACTGCAAAATCTGCTAAAGACACCGGATGCTATTTCGTTCGAGGCGCGGGAGCGTGTCGTGACGCTTATGTTTATCGATGTCGTTGGTTTTTCGCGCCTGGCCGAGAATATGATGCCACGGATCGCGTTTGAGCAGTTGAAGCTGATGCTATCGGCATTAGGGCAGGCCGTGCATGAGTTTGGCGGAGTGATCGATAAGACCTTGGGCGACGGATTGCTGTGTTATTTTGGTTACCGGTTCGACGCCGATGTCAGCTCGCCAGACCATGCGGAAAAGGCCTTGCGCTGTGCCATGAAGATCCAGGCCGATAACGTAAAGCATAATATCGATGCTGCCAACGCTGGCGATCCAGTTTATCCCCTGCGTATCGGCATCAATACAGCATCGTGCTACCTAGGTGACCTTGGGTCACAAAATCGCATCGACTTCACGGTGGTTGGTAACGGTGTTAACTTCGCCAAACGTCTTGAAGGTGCGTGCGAGATGCACTCGGTGCTGGTTGGGGCTACTACGTATGATCTGGTCAAAAACGGCCCATTTCCAGCTGCCGCTGTAAGCAAACGGCAAATTCGCATCAAACATCACTCGGAGCTGGTAGAGGCCTACGAATACGATCCACTTTATGACAAGCCTGATTTGCGCCGCGTAGCGATCGAGGGCTTTCGCAAATCCGCCAACATCAACCGTAACGACAGACGCTGGCCGGTCAACGATCCCGATCGTATCACCGTTAGCTGCGACTTTGGATCAGCCGAGCTCATCAACTTCTCCTATACGGGCTTCAGCATTAAGCTTAAAAAATTATTGGTTCGAGGCACACGCATGGCAATCAGCCTCGATAGTCCAACTGGGAAGCTGCAAGATCTCTTGGCCAAAGAGGGGATGCGCCTTCTCCACGGGGAGGTGCGGTGGGGGTATGCCGAGGGTACCGACTTTGTGCATGGCGTATTTATCTCAAATCTGAGCACGAGGCAGAGTGAGATGCTCGTGCAATATCTTTGTGAGTTTGCTTTTAGTTGGGATCAGGAGCGGGATAAGGGAGACCACAAAGCCTCATGAAGATGCGTCGTCCCAATTTGCTTAGCTTAACGGTGGGGGGCATCCTGCGACGGGTCGCCCTCCGTAGTGCGCTTTTGCTGTCTGTCGCGGCCAGCATGACCGGTTGTGTGAGCCTCTATACAGATGATGACGCCGAAGATTTAAGCGACGATGACCTAAAATTAAAGCCAAGCTGGCATGACTTCTTGGGCTACGTAAGTCCCGATAAGCCGCTCTACAATGCGCTAGTCAACGGACCTGCCAAAAGGTCGGTGCCAGCGCCGCTGGAAACCCCGGAACTTTACGAGGGCGGTGTTTTTGGCTATGTAGGCTCGGCCAAGGCCTTTGTGGCGCGTCGTCGTACCATCCCTGATTATAAGAGACTGTACTGGGTGATGGTGAAAGTGCTATCTGAGAAGTATTCGTGTTTTATGACGGCAAAGCAGAATCGGGGCGATGAAACATGGGTCCAATGCCGCGACGGGCGCCAGGTGGTTTTTTGGCGCGATCAAAGCAGTAGGTGGATTCAGTTCCAAGCGCGGCAATACGATCAGCAGGGATATGAGATCGCGGTGCGTAAGCATCAGATTGTGCGGATCGGTAACCTTGCCAGTGCCATTGGCCCGATCGAGGGACAGAAGGCAAATTGATGGATCACTCATCTTGGCTAGTGCCGGCAGGCGGGCTAGTCTTATTCGCGATGCGGCTACTGCCGTGGCGTCAGCTATTTCGTGCAAAAGTAACCCCGCCAGAGCCTAGTGTCTGGCCGCGCGTTACAGTGATCGTGCCAGCGAGAAACGAAGAGGCGCATTTACCGCGTCTGCTCAGCTCGCTGGCGGTGCTGGACTACCCTGATTACGAAGTGATCGTCATTGATGACCGCTCGACGGACGGGACTGCCGCTATTGCGGCGACCTTTGACCGTGTCAAAGTGGTGGCGGGTGTGGACCGGCCAGAGCACCGCCGGTGGGGCGGTAAGCAGTGGGCCTGCCACCAGGGGGCGGCGGTAGCCACTGGAGACATATTGCTCTTCACCGATGCTGATACGGAGCACTATCCGGACAGTGTGAGGCGTGCGGTTGCGCAATTACTAAGTAGCGGTGCTGGGCTGCTGTCTGCCCTGCCGTATCACGCCAACCCAAGCCTTTGGGAGCAACTCCTGGGCCCCTTTCAGCTACTGATCATTGCGTTGACGGCGCCATTTGCGCCGCCGCGTCCAAGGCGTCTCTTTGTCATTGGTCAATATCTGATGTTTAGGCGTGAGGCTTACCTGGCCATAGGTGGTCACGAAGCTGTCGCCGGTGATTTCGCCGAGGATCTACCGCTAGCGAACTTAATGGTTGCAAGTGGTCATCTTATTCATGTTTACCGTGGGCCAAATCTATTTAGCGTGCGCATGTATGCCAGTATCACAGAATTCGTCCGCGGGTGGCGGCGTAATTTTCGCTCCGGATTTATCTATGCATCGCCTCTCGCTGGTCTTTGGGCAACATGGATGATCATTGGGATTACTGGCGGCATGAGGGCTGACCTCGGTGGCTTAGTAGTGATGGGACTGGGTGGTCTCTTTATCGCCTGGAGGCAGCGCGCGTTGGGGCGGTTTCGTCTGATCGGAGCGTGGCTATGGCCTCTATCGATCGGTCTATTCACCTGGGCGACGCTACTCGCTATAAGCGACCTCGTGCTTAGGCGCGATATGGTGTGGAAGGGGCGGGCTTATGGGGCTGGGGGGCGTTGAGGGAGGTCACTACCACGACGCAGCACGGTAGGACGATAACTGTACGGGCTATGTTTTTCCGCGCCGTTTGCAGAGTTGATGGCTGGCCACCCAAGACGGCTAATTTCGGGCCAAGATTTGGCGTGCCTATGCCGCCGTTGCCGCAATTCCGAGTTTCAGTATTTGATGATATATTTGACCGCTTATTTGTCGAGGATTCTTCGGATGAAGTGCGATTTATCCTAGTCGGATTGAGTTTGCATTCTGGTGTCTTAGTGGTTGTCAACTGCCATCGCGACGAAGACTCAGTCATCCGCATTATTTCCGCTCGGAAAGCCACCAACCGTGAAGGGAATTTCTATTTGCTCGATTGTGTGAAGCATAACAGAAAAATTTCATTGGAGTGGGTAGCGTAAACTGACTTAAGTAGCGAATCAATTCAGCGATATCATCTGAATATAGTAGCGTTGTAGCGAGGCGATCGAACGGATGGTAGATTCCTAGGCCTTGACTGACTGGTAGCGAGGCTATGCAGCCCGCGACAAATTAACTGAAGCAGGCTTAAGTTGCCCGTCATAGGCACAGTAAAAATGCGCGAGCATTTGAGATTCGCGGGTAAACCTATGTCCGTTACTATTTGATGCGAGGCCGATAGATGGTTTGCATCGATTGCGGTAGACTGGCGCGCGCGATTGCCGACGTGGGCTGGAAGGTCCGTCGCACCTGGGAACCTGGTCGAGGTAGCCAAGCACGGAAGCAGGAATCTAATGCAGTAATAAATGACTATATTTAGAGGAACGGCACGTCTGTCTCTGACAACCACTGGCACTGGTTGGGGCGGTGGAACATGAGGGTTAAAGCCGAGGTTGGCGCTTTATGACTCATTGCAGCTTACCTTGGACAGCCGTCTTAAACTTCGATAAGACCTGCCACCTTTGCTGGGGGTCGCCATGTTTTGGTGCCTCGGTTAAATTGTGCTTGCCGGAACTACTATGTCAATAAGGTACACGCACCTTCCGTGCACCATCCAATTGGTCATCGGCACGAAATCTGGCGGCCGATTGCCAGGGCGAGAAACACTGACAAATCCTATTAGTAAGTAAACTTTACCTGACCAGCAGCGCCGCCGGCACCATCACAAACGCAATTGGGACCGCCGCCATCACCGCCGCCACCGGGCGATGAGGTTCCGCTTCCGCTTAAGCCACCGGTACCGCTGCCCCCACCGATTATACCCTCAGCCCCTGGCTGATTTACAGACCCTCCCGAGGCGCTGCCGCCATGGCCTCCGACTTCGTACGGATCATCCTGACCGCCAGTGCCTCCGCCCGCATACATGGTGTCACAGGAGCTTGCGCCGCCGGAGGTGTTGTTACCAGTACCGCGGCCATTGACACCACCACCACCGACCGTAAAACCGATAACTTGCCCCGGAGTCACGTTCAGGACCTTGCGAGCATAACCGCCCCCCCCACCACCGGCGGCGCCTATAGCGTATTTCGCTGATCCGCCGGCACCGCCACCGCCCCAAACTTCGGCGGTTACCGACGTGATGCAGGTAGGTACCGTAAACGAGCCACTTGAACTGTACGCAAGAGATCCATGCACAGCAACACAGGGCGTGGTTGCATTGGCGACGTTACTTAATGTGCTCGAACCGGCGCCGTTGTACGCATAAACACGATAATAATAGGTAGTAGACGACGTGAGACCAGTGTGGGAATAGGAAACTGTATTTGCAGCGGTCGTCGTGATTGTGGCCCATCCTGTCGCACCGTTGGGGCTGCCGTCAATCTTGAAACCACTCTCGTTGGACGAGTTGTCGGTCCAGCTTAGATTGATCTGACTACCGGAAATGGCAGTAGCACTCAAACTGCTCGGAGCGGTTGGTATCTGCGTTTTAAAAAACGTGCTTACATTAAATCCGAATTGTGCGAGTGCCAACTGCCCGCTCAATGCTATACCGACCAGCATCAAATATGAGCCACTGCGCAACATCGAAGCCCCCTGCTATTGGCCAAACTAGAAAAGCACGATCCGGCAAAAGAACTATCTGGCAACACTTGTTTAAATCATATCATTCAGGACGTTACTGGAAACCTTGGACCCAAGACACATACACGATTGAGCCGGCCTTGATCATGGCGGCCACGGTATGCTGACCAGCTGTTACAGTGACGGGGCATGCAGGCGAACATCTAAAAGTTAGTCCGGTACTAGAAAAAGTGTAGCTGCCACCCGTCGCATTATTTAAGGCCAGAGTATACGCACCACCGTCTATCATCGAATTAGCAACGAAGGTGATCGTGCCGGCAGCTGCGCTAGTCGCCTGAATGTTTCCCGCATTCCAATCGATTGTGGCACTGCTACCGCTCACAAAGGTACCTACAGCTTGCCCGCCGGACACGGATAGCTTGGCGCCGGGCGATGCCGTTCCGATCCCGACGTTACCGGTTCCGGTAACGACCACCTTGGAACTTCCGTTAATCGATGCATTCATGAGGTAGGTTGTGTTAGAGCCAAAACCTGATGCATCCTTTTGCATGAAGTACACACCAGAATTAGTATATCCGGCATCGTTTCCTCCGATAAAGCCTGCGGACGTATTTGCGAGGCCGTTGAAGTTTTTTACCACTTCCAGCTGACTAGCAGGCGCCGTCGTCCCTATCCCGACGTTACCAGCATTGTAGTAGCCGGCGGTGCCGTTTTGCAGCCATTGGGCAGCGGGACCTTTAGCGAAGTTAAAAGCCTGTCCGTTTGCATACAATGTAGACACCGCGACGTTACAATTGTGGCTAGTATAGCCACCCACGGCATTAAAAGTACCGTCAGAATTGAAAATCACATACTCGGAAGTAGAAGATAAAGATCGGTAATAATAAGCGTTCGCAAATGGAGATTCCTGAATGTATAAAGTGCGCCATCCCCAAGCGGGGTTTGTAACGTTGCACCTTATGGCATCAGGAAAACCCAGTACCATCGAATTGTTCGTTCCAGCGGCAATCGCGGCCGAAGTCTGTGTCGTGCCATCGGGAAAGACGATGCCGCCAATTGTGGATTGGATCTTGCCAGCCACGGTGAGCAAATTGGTTGGAGATGTCGTCCCAATCCCGTCTGTAGGAAAGCAAGTGAAAAAACAATACGCATCCTTGCCGCTCAATTTTTTGCTAGCAGCCAACGCCACGAGTTATCACGAGCATCACTCTAGGGATTTTTCTCTGCTT